>NZ_JBIDAK010000005.1:0-63991 GCF_043202455.1 Kitasatospora sp. NPDC048194 | reverse complement strand
GGGCCCCCCCCCCCCCGCCCCCCCGCCGGGGGGCGGCGGGCCGCCCCCCCCACGCCGCCCCCCCCCCCGGCGCCCCCCCCCGCCCCCCGGGGGCCCGCCTCGGTGCTTCAGCGCCTCAGCGCTTCATTGCTTCAGGCTCAGCTGAAGGAGTCGCCGCAGGCGCAGGAGCCGGTGGCGTTCGGGTTGTCGATCGTGAAGCCCTGCTTCTCGATGGTGTCCACGAAGTCGACGGTGGCGCCGCCCAGGTACGGGGCGCTCATCCGGTCGGTGACGACCTTGACGCCGTTGAAGTCCTTCAGCACGTCGCCGTCGAGCGAGCGCTCGTCGAAGAACAGCTGGTAACGCAGGCCGGAGCAGCCACCGGGCTGGACGGCGACGCGCAGCGCGAGGTCGTCGCGGCCTTCCTGCTCCAGCAGGGCCTTGACCTTGGCCGCGGCGGCATCGGTGAGGAGGATGCCACTCTCGACGGTGGTCTCGTCCTGGACGGTCATCTGCTTTCTCCCGGTCTTGACGACGGTATGCCGCCAGTGCCAACCAACGGCCGTCCGGTTTCATTTCCCGGACGGCGATGGATTTCTGCGGCCTGTTCGGCGGCCGGTTTTCCGTGGGCCGGGTGTGCCACCCGCGTCCCCTACGCTCCCCATGCTCGCACAACCGGCGCGTACCGGTCACGGCCCTCCTCGTGGATCCGGGTGAACCGGCCCCGTGGCCGGCCGTTCGGCGCCAGGATGGGCGGCATGATCCTTCGCCAGGTCAGGGACACCGCAGAGGACGCCGAGGCCGTCCGGGAACTGTCCTCCGCCGCTCGCGCCGAGCCGGCCGCCGGGCCGGCGGCAGCTGCGGCGCCGCCCTGGCCGGCACCGCTGGAGCTGGCCCGGACCCGGCACCTGGCCCGCACGGATCCGGGCGGGTGCTGGCTGGCCTGGACGGGCGGGGAGGCGGTCGGGGTGGTGCTGTCGCTGCGCCGGGAGGGGCTGTGGATGCCCTCGCTGTTCGCGGTCCGCCCGTCCGCCCGGGGCAAGGGGGTCGGGCGGCTGCTCCTGGAACGGGCCGCGGCCCACGCGCGGGGCTGCCTGCGGGGCATGGTCTGCTCCTCCTCCGCCCCGGCGGCGGCCCGGCGCTACCGACTGGCCGGCTTCACCCTGCACCCGGCGATGCGGCTGAGCGGGCGCGTGGACCGGGCGGGGCTGACCGATCCGGGGGACATCCCGGTGCACCCCGGCAACGCGACCCACCTGCACCTGCTGGACTCGGTGGACCGGCGGCTGCGCGGGTCCGCGCACGGACCCGACCACGAGCTGATGCTGGGGCACTTCGAGGAACTGCTGGTCGCCGACGCGCTGGCCGGCAGCGGCTACTGCTACCGGGACGGCGGCTCGGTGCGGCTGCTCGCGGCCACCAGCAAGCGGATCGCCGCCCGGCTGCTGCGGGAGGCGCTGGCCCGGGTGCCGGAGGGCGTCGAGGCGCGGGTGGAGCACCTCACGGCCGAGCAGGAGTGGGCGCTGGACGTCGGGCTGGAGGTCGGGCTGACCCCGGAGACCGGGGGCTTCATCGGGGTGCGGGGGATGCGGCCGCCGAGCCCGTACCTGCCGAGCGGGGCGTTCCTGTAGCGACGGGCGCGGCCGGGAACGCGTACGGCCCCGGCGCGCGGGGCGCCGGAGCCGTACGGGAACCTGGCGTCGGTCAGACCATGGTGTCCAGGATCTCCCGGACCATCTCCATGGTCGTGCCCGGGTGCAGGAAGGCGAAGCGGGCGACCGTCTCGCCGTCCCAGCCGGTCGGGGTGACGAAGCCGATCTGGTCCGCGAGCAGCTGCTGCGACCAGCGGTAGTAGTCGTCGTTGGTCCAGCCCTTGCGCTTGAAGCAGACGGCCGAGAGCTGCGGGTCGAACAGCAGCTCCAGGTGCTCGGTCTCGCGGATCAGCTGGGCGGTGTCCCGGGCCAGCTGGAGGCCGGTCTCGATGGCGTCGGTGTAGGCCTGGACGCCGTGCACGGCCAGCGAGAACCACAGCGGCAGGCCGCGGGCGCGCCGGGTGAGGTGGTAGGCGTAGTCGGTGGGGTTCCACTCGTCGCCCTCGGTGTGCAGGACGTCCAGGTAGGAGGCGTCCTGGGTGTGCACGGCGCGGGCCAGCTGCGGGTTGCGGTAGATCAGCGCGGCGCAGTCGAAGGGGGCGAACAGCCACTTGTGCGGGTCGACCACGAAGGAGTCGGCGTGCTCGATGCCGTCGTAGCGCTCGCGCACCGAGGGGGCGAACAGGCCGGCGCCGCCGTAGGCGCCGTCCACGTGGAACCACAGGTCCCGCTCGCGGGCGACCTCGGCCAGACCCTTGAGGTCGTCGACGATGCCCTCGTTGGTGGTGCCGGCGGTGCCGACGACCGCGATGACCGTCTCGGGGTGGGGGTCGGCCGCCAGGGCCGCGCGCAGCGCCTCGCCGGTGAACCGCCGGTTCACGGTCGGGACCTTGAACGCCTCGACGCCGATGATGTTGAAGGTGTTCTTGACCGAGGAGTGCACCTGGTCCGCGACCGCGATCCGCAGCCGCGCCTCCGGGCCGACGCCGAGGCGGCGGCGGGCGGTGTCGCGGGCGACGACCAGGGCGGAGAGGTTGCCCGCCGAGCCGCCGGAGACGAAGCAGCCGCCGGCCGTCTCGGGCAGGCCGGCGCGGTCGGCGATCAGGCGGAGCACCTGGTTCTCGGCGGCGATCGCGCCGGCCGCCTCCAGCCAGGAGATGCCCTGGAGCGAGGCGCAGGAGACGACCATGTCGAACAGCAGCGCGGCCTTGGTCGGGGCGCACGGGATGAAGGACAGGTAGCGGGGGCTGTCGGCGGAGATGACCGCCCGGGAGAGCTCGTGGTCGTACAGCTTGAGCACGTCGGCCGGGTCGTTGCCGTCCTGGTTGAGCAGACCGGACAGCTGGGCGCGCAGGTGCTCGCCGTCACCGGGGTGGTCGAGCGGGACGGGGTCGTACTGCAGCCGCTCCCGCATGTAGTCGAAAACCAGGTCGACCAGTTCGTTGTCGGGCCGGTGCATGCGGTCGGGTACTGCGGACACGGCTGTCCCTCTCGGCTGTGGAGTGTCGGGGGGATCCGGTCTGCGGGACGCCTCACCGCGTCGACCGGACGTGATCAGCGTAGGCAGCCGCGGCGCTTCGCCGCGCGTCGGAACGCGGCTGGTCAGGCAGGTTTCGAGCGTCTTCGGGCGGGTTCGCGCAGGATTCCTGCGCGTGGGCCGGAGGGTCAGCCGATCAGCTGGGAGAGGACCACGGAGGAGCGGCTGCGCTGGACGCCGGGCTCGCGCCGGATGCGCTCGATGACGGCCTCCAGATGGCGGGTGTCCGCCGCCCGGAGGTGGACCAGCGCGTCCGGGTCGCCGGTGACCGTCCAGGCGGCGACCACCTCGGGGAACTGCCGCAGGCTGGCGAGGATCTCCTCGGGGGCGGTGCGCTCGCGGCAGTAGACCTCGACGAAGGCCTCGGTCTGCCAGCCGAGCACGGCCGGATCGAGCACCACCGTGAAGCCGCGCACCACGCCGCGCGCCCGGAGCCGGTCGATGCGGCGGCGCACGGCGGTGGCGGAGAGGTTCACCTGGAGGCCGATCTCGGCGTAGGAGGCCCGGCCGTCGCTGCCGAGCCGGGCGAGGAGCTGCCGGTCCGTCTCGTCCAGGTCCGCCCCGATCACCTCGTGCGCTCGGCTGCTCGTCATCGGTGCGGGGCTCCACGGGTCGTGCGGGGTGTTCGAGGGTGCGTTCCGGCGGCGGTCGGTGTGCGGGAGGCGGTCGCTGGGCTGCCGCCGGCACGGCCGGTACCGATGCCGAAACGGTTCGCCACCCATTCTGGCGGATGACCTGAACGAGTTCACCGCCTGCGGATGACGCGGAGGAGACCCGGGCCTGTCCGGCGGACTCCGTCGGGCCGGGCCACGGCCGCGGTCCGACCGACCGGTCCTCAGTCCACGAGCAGGACGATCTTCCCCCTGGTGCGGCCCTCGGCACTGAGCGCCTGGGCGGAGGCGGCCTGGGCCAGCGGGAAGGTGGAGGCGACGGTGACGGTCAGCCGGCCGTCGTCGGCGAGCGCGGCCAGTTCGGCCAGGTCCGCGGCGTCGGGACGGACCCACACGTAGTGGCCGCCGAGGGCCTTCACCCCGAAGTCCACGATGGAGGCGATCCGGCCCCGGTCGGCCACCAGCCCGGCAGAGACCTGTACGGCTCCCCGGCCGACCAGGTCGAGGGCCGCGTCCACGCCGTCCGGGGCGAGCGCCCGCACCCGCTCGGCCAGCCCCTCCCCGTGGGCGACCGGTTCGGCACCCAGTCCGCGCAGGAAGTCGTGGTTGCGCTCACCGGCCGTGCCGATCACCCGGGCGCCGCGGGCGCGGGCGATCTGGACGGCCAGGTGGCCGACCCCGCCGGCGGCCGCTTGCACCAGCAGGGTGTCGCCCTCCGAGAGCCGCAACGTCCGCAGGCTCTGCAGGGCGCTGAGCCCGGCCAGCGGCAGCCCGCCGCACTGCGCCCAGTCGAGCGCGGCGGGCCTGCGGGCGAGGGTGCGGACCGGCGCTGCGACCAGTTCGGCGTAGGTGCCGTGCTCGACGGCGTCCTTGCGGACGTAGCCGTACACCTCGTCGCCGGGGGCGAACTCGGTCACCCCGCCGCCGACCGCCCGGACCACGCCGGCCACGTCCCAGCCCGGCACCAGCGGGAAGTGGACGTCCAGCATGCCGTCCAGGGCGCCGTCCCGGATCTTCCAGTCCACCGGGTTCACCCCGGCGGCCCGCACCTGCACCAGGACGGAGTCGGGCCCGACCTTGGGGTCGGGCAGGTCGGTGTACTCGACCACCTCGGGGCCGCCGTAGCGGTTAATCGCGATTGCCTTCATGGGCTCAGCCATACCCGACCGCCCCGGAATACCGGCCCGGCCACGCCGGAACGGCCCTGAACCGGTGACCGGCACCGCGGCAGTCCACTTCGGCGAGCGGTTCTCGTCACATCGACAGGATGGCCATCGTCACTCTGACGCTAAGCGGTTAGAATAGATAGCGTCAGATAGACGAAAAGGCTTCACCGCTCGATCGGCCGCACAGAAGGGCACCCGCCCGTGACCACCACCCTCACCGAGACCCACGGCGTCGACCCCACTCCGACGCCGCTCGCTCTGCTGCTGCTCGGCCGGGAGGCCGACCCGAACAGCGAGCGCGGCGTCGAGTGCCCCGGCGACCTCCCGCCGGCCTCCGACCCCGACCTCGTCGAGCGCGCCCGCGCGGCCAAGGCCGCGCTCGGCGACCGCGTCTTCATCCTCGGGCACCACTACCAGCGCGACGAGGTCATCGAGTTCGCCGACGTCACCGGCGACTCCTTCAAGCTCGCGCGCGACGCGGCGGCCCGCCCCGAGGCCGAGTACATCGTCTTCTGCGGCGTGCACTTCATGGCCGAGTCCGCGGACATCCTCACCAGCGACCGGCAGCAGGTCGTCCTGCCGGACCTCGCGGCCGGCTGCTCGATGGCCGACATGGCCACCGCCGAGCAGGTCGCCGAGTGCTGGGACGCGCTGACGGACGCCGGCATAGCCGACGTGACCGTGCCGGTCTCGTACATGAACTCCTCCGCCGACATCAAGGCTTTCACCGGCAAGCACGGCGGCCTCATCTGCACCTCCTCCAACGCCAAGCGCGCCCTGGAGTGGGCCTTCGAGCAGGGCGAGAAGGTGCTCTTCCTGCCGGACCAGCACCTCGGCCGCAACACCGCGGTGCGGGACATGGGCTTCTCGCTGGACGACTGCGTCGTCTACAACCCGCACAAGCCGAACGGCGGTCTGACCGCCGAGCAGCTGCGGGACGCCAAGATGATCCTCTGGCGCGGGCACTGCTCGGTGCACGGCCGGTTCAGCCTGGACTCCGTCAACGACGTCCGCGAGCGGATCCCCGACGTGACCGTCCTGGTGCACCCCGAGTGCAAGCACGAGGTCGTCGCGGCCGCCGACATGGTGGGCTCGACCGAGTACATCATCAAGGCCCTGGACGCCGCCGAGCCCGGCTCCAAGTGGGCCATCGGCACCGAGCTGAACCTCGTCCGCCGCCTGGCCAAGGCGCACCCGGACAAGGAGATCGTCTTCCTGGACCGCACGGTCTGCTTCTGCTCCACCATGAACCGGATCGACCTGCCGCACCTGGTCTGGGCGCTGGAGTCGCTGGTCGACGGCCGGGTGCCGAACGTGATCACCGTGGACCCGGAGACCGAGAAGCACGCCAAGGCCGCCCTCGACCGGATGCTGGCCCTCCCGTAGCCCGACGCCCGCCCGCCCCACAGGCGAGCGGGCGACCCCGCCCCCCTTGCCCCGGAGGCGAGCGGGCGAGCACCCGCCCCGAGCCGAAGGGGCGCGCCGGTGCCGAAAGGGAGAAGCGAGGAGGCCCCGAGGGACGAGGGGCCTTGGAGCGCCGACCGTCGGCACCGGACCGGAAGCGCCCCGGAGGCGAGCGGGCGACTAACAGCGCGGCGGGCCCCCTCCCACCGGAGGGGGCCCGCCCTTTCGTCTGGCAACAGCCGGAGCGGCTAGTCGTACTCGGGGAACCCCGGGATCACGCCCTCGCCCTCGGACAGCAGCAGTTCGCGGACCTCGCTGATCGTCGCCTCGGAACTCGGCAGGATCAGGTCGGACGGCTCCAGGGCGTCGTCGGGCAGCCGGGTGCCGTACCGCATCACCGCGTCGAGCAGCTTGCCGTAGGCCTGGCGGAAGTTCTCCTCGTCGCCCGACTCCACTGCGGTGAGCAGCTCGTCATCGAGCTGGTTGAGCAGGTTCAGGTGGTCCTCGCCCACCTCGAACTGCCCCTCACCCATGACCCTCATGATCATGCCGTGCGTCTCCCTGATTCGTGGGGTCGAGCCGAGCTCACTTGTTGTAGTTGATGCGAGGGGTGTCCTGCGACTGCTGCTGGGGCTGGGCCTGCTGCTGCGGCTGCCCCTGCTCGATGGCCGCCGGGCCGGAGGAGGAGCCGCCGGACAGCTCGGCCTTCATGCGGGCAAGCTCCAGCTCGACGTCGGAGCCGCCGGCCACCCGCTCCAGCTCGGCCTCGATGTCGTCCTTGCGGCCGAGGCCGCTCGCGTCGTCGAGCGCCCCGGAGGCCAGCAGCTCGTCGATCGCACCGGCCCGGGCCTGCATCTGGGCGGTCTTGTCCTCGGCGCGCTGGATGGCCAGGCCGACGTCGCCCATCTCCTCCGAGATGCCGGAGAAGGACTCGGCGATGCGGGTCTGCGCCTGCGCCGCGGTGTAGGTGGCCTTGATGGTCTCCTTCTTGGTGCGGAAGGCGTCGACCTTGGCCTGCAGCCGCTGGGAGGCGAGGGTGAGCTTCTCCTCCTCGGCCTGCAACTGCTGGTACTGCGTCTCCAGGTCGGTGATCTGGGACTGCATGTTGGCCTTGCGGGTCAGCGCCTCGCGCGCGAGGTCCTCGCGGCCGAGGGACAGCGCCTTGCGGCCCTGGTCCTCGTACTTGGCGGACTGCTGCTGGAGCTGGGTCAGCTGGAGTTCCAGGCGCTTGCGCGAGGTCGCGACGTCCGCGACACCACGCCGTACCTTCTGCAGCAGTTCGAGCTGCTTCTGGTAGGAGTAGTCGAGCGTCTCACGGGGATCCTCCGCCCGATCCAAGGCCTTGTTCGCCTTGGAGCGGAAGATCAGCCCCATACGCTTCATGATTCCGTCGCTCATGGGCCTCGGGTGCCCCCTTCTCCGGCCTGCGGTTTTGATCTCGTTACCAGACACGACGAGTGTATGTGCAGCGAGCCCGTCGCCGCAGTGCACCTGCCTGCAACAAGACTGCTACAGCGACCAGTGGCAGTTCCTCATCCCCCGGGTGGATCCGCCTCTCATCCTCCCCATACTCCATCCGATTGATCCCCTACGGGAAGGGCCCTGGACACCCGGGTCGGAACCGGACCGGAGGATCGATACGCGTTTGGGTCCGAGGGGAGCCGTGGTCGTGCCCGCTCACCCCGTACGCTGGGGGTGTGTTCCGACGCCGTTCAGATGATGCCGCCGCCTCCGCCACCGTGCTGGAGAAGCAGGACGAGACGACCCAGGCCCGCCACCCGCAGGCCAAGAAGGGCCGCCCCACCCCCAAGCGCAGTGAGGCCGAGGCCAACCGGCGTACCCGGGTGACGGTGCCCAAGGACCGCAAGGAGGCCGCCCGCCAGGCGCGCGACCGGATGCGGGTCGAGCGCGAGAAGCAGCGCCAGGCCCTCATGGAGGGCGACGAGCGCCACCTGCCGGCCCGCGACAAGGGCCCGGTGCGCAAGTTCGCCCGTGACTACGTGGACTCCCGCTGGTCGCTGGCCGAGTTCTTCCTGCCCGCCGCCGTGGTCATCCTGGTCCTGAGCATCGTCAAGGTGCAGGCGATCCAGCTGCTCTCCACCCTGCTGTTCCTGCTCTTCTTCGTCGTGGTGGTGCTGGACTTCGTCCGCCTCGGCTTCGGCCTGCGCAAGCAGCTGGGCGAGCGCTTCCCCGGGGAGAACACCCGCGGCGCCGTCGCCTACGGCATCATGCGCACCCTGCAGATGCGCCGACTGCGCCTGCCCAAGCCGCAGGTGCGGCGCGGGGAGAAGCCCTGACCGCCGAACCGGTGGACTCCGGCTGGGCCCCGCCCTCCTGGGAGGGGCCCGGCCTGTACGCGCTGCCCGGGCAGGGGGACGGCGGCCACGACCGGCTCGGGCAGGAGCGGCGACTGCCCTCGCGCAGCGGCTCCTTCGCCGGCGGGACCGGCGCCTGGCTGGAGCGGCTCGGCGGACTGCGCAACTTCGTGCGCCAGGAGCTCGTCTCCCGGCAGCTCGCCGAGCAGTTGGCCGGCCGTACCGCGCAGCGCGTCCTCGACATCGGCTGCGGCCAGGGCACCCAGGCCCTGCGGCTGGCCAGGGCCGGCCACTACGTCACCGGGATCGACTCCGACCCGGTCGCGCTCGGCGTCGCCCAGGGGGCCCTCGCCGAGGAACCGCCCGAGGTCCGCGGCCGGCTCCAGCTGCTCAGCGGTGACGGGCACCAGTGCGGGCGCTGGTTCGGCCCGCGCAGCTTCGACGTGGTGCTCTGCCACGGCGTCCTGATGTACCTGCCCGACCCGGACCCGATGATCGCCTCGCTGGCCCGGCTGCTGGCGCCCGGCGGTCTGCTCTCGCTGCTGGTCCGCAACCGCGACGCGCTGGCGCTGCGGCCGGCGGCCGCCGGGGACTGGCGGGCCGCCCTGCACGCCTTCGAGAGCGACCGCTACTACAACCGGCTCGGGCTGGCCGCCCGCGCCGACCGGCTCGCCGACCTGTCCGTCACCCTCTCCGAGGTGTCGGTGCCGCTCAGGCACTGGTACGGCGTGCGGGTCTTCACCGACAACGCGCCCGACGACGCGGCCCCGCCGGTGGACGGGCGGCAGCTGGCCCAGCTGCTCGAAGCCGAGGACCGGGCCGCCCGCACCGACCCGTACCGGCAGGTCGCGGCGCTGCTGCACCTGATCGGGGCGAAGTAGCCGCCGGAGCGGCCCCCCGCCCCGCGCGGCTCAGGCCTCGTGCAGGCTCATCGCGTAGACCTTGCTCCCGTCCTCCAGCAGGACGGCGGTGTCCACGCCCTCGTCGACGAGCTGCTTCCAGGTCTCGCCGATCCACGTCTCGGCGTCCCCCTGGCCGGCGAACTCCTCCTGGCCGCCGCTCGGCGTCACCACACTGCCGTCCGCCTTCTCGTACCGCCACGTCCAGACCATGCCCGGCTCCTCCCGCCACCCGCTCCTCGTGTGGTGCGCACCATAGCTTGCCCGCCGGGATCTTCCCTATGCCTGGTCGGGCAGGATGGGCGGCATGGCGACCCACTCACCCCTCCCCCGCACGCTGCTGCTCGGCGGCGCGCGCTCCGGCAAGTCCACCCGCGCCGAGCAGCTGCTCGCCGACCGGCCGGACGTCCTGTACGTGGCGACCGGAGGCACCCGCGACGGTGACGCCGAGTGGGCCCAGCGGATCGAGCTGCACCGGGAGCGGCGCCCGGCGAGCTGGCGCACCGCCGAGACCTGCGACCTGGAGGCCGTGCTCACCGACGCCACCGACCCGGCACCGGTGCTGATCGACTGTCTGGCGCTGTGGCTGACCTCGGTGATGGACGAGTGCGACGCCTGGGACGACCGGGCGTGGGCGCAGGGCGGGGAGGCCGCGGTGCGGCGCCGCTGCGAGGCGCTGGCGGCGGCCTGGGCGGCCACCGCGCGCACCGCCGTCGCGGTGAGCAACGAGGTCGGCATGGGTGTCGTCCCGGCCACCGCCGCGGGCCGGCGTTTCCGCGACACCCTGGGCCGGCTCAACATGGCCGTGGCGGACGCCTCGGAGCGGGTGCTGCTGGTGGTGGCGGGGCAGGTCGTCACCGTCAAGCCAGCCGCAGCCTGAACACCCGCGGCGTGTAGCCTTCCCGACGATGGACACGACCGTGGATCTCGATACGTTCTCCTCGCTCGTCGAGCGCCCCGACGACAGCGCCCGGCGGGCCGCCGAGGAGCGGTGGCAGGAGGCCGGCCGGCCGCGCGGCGGGCTCGGCAGGTTGGAGGAGCTGGGCAGCTGGCTGTCCTCCGTGCAGGGGCGTTCCCCGGTGCGCCCGGTGGTCGCGCCCAAGGTGCTGCTGTTCGCGGCCGACCACGGTGTGGCGGCGCTCGGGGTCTCCCGGCTGCCCGCCCGGGGCGGCACCGCGGCCCGGGTGCGGGCGGTGCTCGACGGCACCGCGCCGGTGGCCCGGCTGGCCGCGCGCTACGGCGCCGGGGTGCGGGTGGTCGACGTCGGCGTGGACACCGACCCGGCGGACTTCCCGGACGAGGTGGTGAGCCACCGGATCCGACGCGGCTCCGGCCGGATCGACGTCGAGAACGCGCTCACCGCCGAGGAGACCGTACGGGCCTTCCGGGCTGGCATGGCCGTGGCCGACGAGGAGGCCGACTCCGGCACCGACCTGGTGCTGCTCGGCGACCTCGGGGTCGGTTCCACCACGGTGGCCGCCGTGCTGGTGGGCGCCCTCTGCGGGACGGACGCCGCCGCGGTCTGCGGGCGCGGCTCAGGTGTCGACGACCGGGTGTGGATGGTCAAGTGCGCCACCATCCGGGACTCGCTGCGCCGGGCCCGGCCGGTGCTGGGCGACCAGATCGCCCTGCTCGGGGCGACCGGCGGGGCCGACTTCGCGGCGATCACCGGTTTCCTGTTGCAGGCCGCGGTCCGTCGGCTGCCGGTGGTGCTGGACGGGGTGGTCTCGGCGGCCTGCGCGCTGGTCGCCCAGCGGATCGCCTTCCGGGCGCCGGAGTGGTGGCGGGCCGGGCAGTCCAGCGGCGAGCCGGCCCAGGCGAAGGCCTACGACCGGCTGACCCTGACGCCGTTGCAGGACCAGGGGATCACCATGGGCGAGGGCGTCGGCGCGGTGCTGGCGCTGCCGCTGCTCCAGGCGGCGGGCGACGCGCTGGCGGACGAGGTGCCGCAGCCGTCCGCGCCGGCGGCGCCGAAGGAGCAGCCGAGGCTGCCTTCGGCGGCGGACCTGCTCCGGAGGCTGTAGGACGTCGACGGTGTCGTCCCCGCGTCCCGCCCGGGGCGCGGGGACTTTCGTTCGTGCGGTGCGGTGCGGTTCGGTTCGGTGCGGTGCGGTGAGGAGCGGGTGCGATGGCGGGCGGCGGCGACGGAGCCGGCTGGGGCGAGGGGCTGCGGTTCGCGTTCGGGACGCTGTCGGTGCTGCGGGTGCGGGTGGAGCGGTGGGACCGCGCGGCGGCCGCGCGGGCGATGACGGCGGCTCCGCTGGTGGGCCTCGTGCTGGGCGCCGCCGCGGCCGGGGCCGGCGCGCTGGTGGCCTGGCGGGCGGGTGGACCGCTCGGGGCGGTGACCGCGGTCGCGGTGCTCGCCGCGCTGACCAGGGGGCTGCACCTGGACGGGCTGGCGGACGTCGCGGACGGGCTGGGCAGCGGCAAACCGGCCGAGGAGGCGCTGCGCATCATGAAGCAGTCCGACATCGGACCGTTCGGGGTGCTGACCCTGGTGCTGGTCCTGCTGGCCCAGGTCGCCGCGCTGGCCGGACAGTTCGGGCACTCGGTGGCGCGCGGCGCGCTCGCGGTGCTCGCCGCGGCGGTGGCCGCCCGGTGCGCGCTCGGCTGGGGCTGCCTGCGGTCGGTGCCGGCCGCCCGCCCCGGCGGGCTCGGGGCGGTGGTCGCGAGCACCGTGTCACCGGCCGGGGCCGCCGCCGGGACGGCCCTCGGAGCCCTGGCCGTCGCCGCGTCAGGGCTGTCCGACGGGTGGTCAGCCCTGCGCCTGCCACTGGCGGTTGTGGTCGGCGTCGGCTGCGCCCGGCTGCTGCTCGGGCGGTGCGTCCGACGGTTCGGCGGAATCACCGGCGACGTCCTCGGCGCGATGGCGGAGACGGCCGCCGGCGGCACGCTGTTCGCCCTGGCGTTGCTCGGCTGACACCGGGCGGCGCGTGATCCCAGCATGCGGACTACCATGCGTGAAGCACCGCAGCCCTGCACCGTGGCAGGACCTGCCCGCCCGGCGCGCAACGAGGAGCCGGGGCCTCTGGTGTGCGCGGCCGCGGACGGCGGATGCGCACACCAGGGGGCCCGGACCCGCCTGCCCGCCGGCGGACGGCCTGCCAGGACGGGCTGCGCCGGTTCGGCAGTCACGCCGCGACCGGCCGTGGAACGCGAAAGAACAGGACGCATGACGTGACTGCATTGTCTGTGAGCACCTCCTCCGCCGCCTCGCTGCGCGCGGACGCGCTGGTGGTCGGTGTCGCGAAGGGCCCGAAGGGCGTCGTGCTCGCTCCGGGCGCCGAGATCGTGAACGAGGCGTTCGAGGGCAAGCTGGCCGAGGTCCTCGGCACCCTGGGCGCGTCCGGCGCCGAGGGCGAGGCCGTCAAGGTGCCCTCCCCCGCCGGCCTGAAGGCCCCGCTCGTGCTCGCGGTCGGTCTCGGCGAGGCCGCCGAGGACGGTTACCGGCTGGAGGCGCTGCGCCGCGCCGCCGGTGTCGCCGCCCGTGCGCTGGCCGGCGTCAAGAAGGCCGCCCTGGCCCTGCCGGGCGAGTCCGCGGCCGAGGTCGAGGCGGTGGCGCTGGGCGGCCTGCTCGGCTCGTACTCCTTCGGCACGTACAAGGCCGACGGCAACGGCAAGGCGCCGGTCGGCGAGCTGGTCGTGCTGACCGCCCGCAAGGGCAGCAAGGACGCCAAGGCCGCCGTGGAGCGCGCCGCCGCGATCGGCGAGGAGATGAACCGCGCCCGCGACCTGGTCAACACCGCGCCGAACGACCTGACCCCGAAGAGCTTCGCCGCGATCGCCCAGGCGGCCGGCAAGGAGCACGGCCTCAAGGTCGAGGTGCTGGACGAGAAGGCGCTGACCAAGGGCGGCTTCGGCGGCCTGCTGGGCGTCGGCGGCGGCTCGGAGAACCCGCCGCGGCTGGTGAGGGTGGCCTACACCCACCCCAAGGCGAAGGCCACGCTGGCCTTCGTCGGCAAGGGCATCACCTACGACTCGGGCGGCATCTCGCTGAAGCCGGCCGGCCACAACGAGACGATGAAGTGCGACATGGCCGGCGCCGCCGCCGTGTTCGCCACCGTGGTGGCCGCCAAGCGCCTGGGCCTGGCCGTCAACATCACCGGCTGGCTGGCGCTGGCCGAGAACATGCCCTCCGGCTCCGCCGTCCGCCCGGGCGACGTGCTGCGCATCTACGGCGGCAAGACCGTCGAGGTGCTGAACACCGACGCCGAGGGCCGGCTGGTGCTGGCCGACGCGATCGTGCGGGCCGGCGAGGAGAACCCGGACGTCATCATCGACGTGGCGACCCTCACCGGCGCCATGGTGCTGGCGCTGGGCACCCGCACCTTCGGCGTGATGTCCGACAACGACGAGCTGCGCAACAAGCTGCACGCCCTCGCGGGCGAGGTCGGCGAGCAGTCCTGGCCGATGCCGCTGCCGGCGGAACTGCGCAAGGGCTTCACCGAGTCGACCATCGCCGACCTGGCCAACATGGGCGAGCGGATGGGCGGCGGCCTGGTGGCCGGGCTGTTCCTGAAGGAGTTCGTGGCCGAGGGCATCGACTGGGCGCACCTGGACATCGCCGGTCCGGCGTTCCACGAGGGCGCGCCGTTCGGCTACACCCCGAAGGGCGGCACCGCGAGCGCGGTGCGCACCCTGCTCCGGTTCGCCGAGCAGACGGCGGCCGACGGCAAGGCCTGATCCGACGGTCTCCCCGACTCGACGGGGCCCGGCGCCTGTGCGCCGGGCCCCGTCGGCGTTCCTGGCGCGGTTACCCGGAAGTAGGGCCGGACGCCCGGGCGCACCTCTGTTCGCCACGGGCGAAACTTTGTTCCGCACTGCGGAAGCGGCCGCGGGAAGCGCCCCGGAAGACGCCCGTCCGGCGGCTGTCAATACCGCCTTGAGCTGCGATGATGCCCTTCCGTCGGGGGTCTTCCCGCCCCGGTGACCGCTTCGTGGGACACCCCTGGGGTGGGCCCGGACATCAGCCACCGCGAACAAGTGCGAAGATGTATTTCCGGCACGACTGGGCGCCCCACAAAGGCTTCCGACCCACCGGACCGCGACCGGCCCGGCGACCCACCCCATTGCATGGAGGACGTGACGTGGCGAACGACGCCAGCACCGTTTTCGACGTAGTCATTCTCGGAGGCGGAAGCGGCGGTTACGCCGCGGCGCTCCGCGCCGCTCAGCTGGGTCTGAGCGTCGCCCTGGTCGAGAAGGGTGAGCTGGGCGGCACCTGCCTGCACCGCGGCTGCATCCCGACCAAGGCGCTGCTGCACGCCGCCGAGATCGCGGACGAGACGAAGGAGGCCGCCGAGTTCGGCGTGCTGGCCACCTTCCAGGGCATCGACATCAACGGCGTCCACAAGTACAAGGACGACGTCATCGCCGGCCTGTACAAGGGCCTCCAGGGCCTGGTGGCGTCCCGCAAGGTCACCTTCGTCCAGGGCGAGGGCAAGCTCTCCTCGCAGACCTCGGTCGACGTCAACGGCCAGCGCATCGAAGGCCGCCACATCGTGCTGGCCACCGGTTCCGTGCCGCGTTCGATCCCGGGCCTGGAGATCGACGGCAACCGCGTGATCTCCTCCGACCACGCCCTCAAGCTCGACCGCATCCCGAAGTCGGCCGTCATCCTGGGCGGCGGCGTCATCGGCGTCGAGTTCGCCTCGGTCTGGAAGTCCTTCGGCGTCGACGTCACCATCGTCGAGGCGCTGCCGCACCTCGTCCCGCTCGAGGACGAGAACTCCTCCAAGCTGCTGGAGCGCGCGTTCCGCAAGCGCGGCATCAAGTTCGAGCTGAAGGCCCGCTTCTCCGGCGTCGAGTACACCGAGAACGGTGTCCGCGTCTCCACCGAGAACGGCAAGCAGATCGACGCCGACCTGCTGCTCGTCGCCATCGGCCGCGGCCCGGTCTCGGCCGGCCTCGGCTACGAGGAGAACGGCGTCGCGATGGACCGCGGCTACGTCCTGGTCGACGAGTACATGCGCACCAACGTGCCCACCATCTCGGCCGTCGGCGACCTCGTCCCGACCCTCCAGCTCGCCCACGTCGGCTTCGCCGAGGGCATCCTCGTCGCCGAGCGCCTGGCCGGCCTCAAGCCGGTGCCGATCGACTACGACGGCGTTCCGCGGGTGACCTACTCCAACCCCGAGGTGGCCTCCGTCGGCATCTCCGAGGCCAAGGCCGTCGAGCTGTACGGCAAGGAGAAGGTCGTCACCCTCAAGTACAACCTGGCCGGCAACGGCAAGAGCAAGATCCTGAAGACCGCCGGCGAGATCAAGCTCGTCCAGGTCAAGGACGGCGCCGTGGTCGGCGTCCACATGGTCGGCGCCCGCATGGGCGAGCAGGTCGGCGAAGCCCAGCTGATCTACAACTGGGAGGCCCTGCCGGCCGAGGTCGCGCAGCTGATCCACGCGCACCCGACCCAGTCCGAGGCCCTGGGCGAGGCGCACCTGGCGCTGGCCGGCAAGCCGCTGCACGCGCACGACTGATCGCGCCCACCACCCCCCTGTTTCCAGTACTTCCCGTACGCAAGACTTGATAGGAGTCGCTGAAACCATGGCGGTCTCAGTAACACTGCCCGCGCTGGGCGAGAGCGTTTCCGAGGGCACCGTCACCCGCTGGCTGAAGGCCGAGGGTGAGCGTGTCGAGGTCGACGAGCCGCTGCTGGAGGTGTCGACCGACAAGGTCGACACCGAGATCCCGGCTCCCGCCTCCGGCATCCTGGCCTCGATCAAGGTCGCCGAGGACGAGACGGTCGAGGTGGGCGCCGAGCTGGCGATCATCCAGGACGGCTCCGAGGCCGCCGCTGCCGCCCCGGCCCCCGCCGCCGAGGCCGCGCCGGCTCCGGCCGCCGCCCCGGCCGCTCCGGCTCCGGCCGCCGAGGCCCCGGCTGCCGCCCCGGCTCCGGCCGCCGCGCCGGCTGCCCAGGACGCTCCGGCCGCTCCGGCGGGCGACGCCACCCCGGTGCTGCTGCCCGCGCTGGGCGAGTCCGTCACCGAGGGGACCGTCACCCGCTGGCTGAAGGCCGAGGGTGAGACCGTCGAGGTCGACGAGCCGCTGCTGGAGGTGTCGACCGACAAGGTCGACACCGAGATCCCGTCGCCCGTCGCCGGTGTCGTCGTCAAGATCCTGGTCGGCGAGGACGAGACCGCCGAGGTCGGCGCCCAGCTCGCGCTGATCGGTGCCCCGGGTGCTGCGGCTGCCGCTCCGGCGCCGGCTGCTGCTCCGGCTCCGGCCGCTGCTCCGGCCCCCGCGCCGGCTGCGGCCGCCCCGGCCCCGGCTCCGGCTCCGGCCCCGGCCGCCCCGGCCCCGGCCCCGGCTGCCCCGGCTGCGGCTCCGGCCGCTGCTCCGGCTCCGGCCGCCGCCGCTCCGGCCCCGGCTGCCCCGGCTGCCGACAACGGTGACGCCTACGTCACCCCGCTGGTGCGCAAGCTCGCCGCCGAGCACGGTGTCGAGCTGTCCTCCGTCACCGGCACCGGTGTCGGCGGCCGCATCCGCAAGCAGGACGTCATCGCCGCCGCGGAAGCCGCCAAGGCCGCCCCGGCCGCGGCCCCCGCCACCGCTGCCGCCCCGGCCGCCGCGCCGAAGGCCGCCGCCGCGCCGTCCGCGCTGCGTGGCCAGACGGTCAAGATGACCCGCATGCGCAAGGTCATCGGCGACAACATGATGAAGGCCCTGCACGAGCAGGCCCAGCTGACCAGCGTGGTCGAGGTGGACGTCACCAAGATCATGTCGCTGCGCGCCAAGGCCAAGGACGGCTTCCTCGCCCGCGAGGGCGTCAAGCTCTCCCCGATGCCGTTCTTCGTCAAGGCCGCCGCCCAGGCGCTGAAGGTCCACGCGGTCATCAACGCCCGGATCAACGACGCCGAGGGCACCATCACCTACTTCGACACCGAGAACATCGGTATCGCGGTGGACTCCGAGAAGGGCCTGATGACCCCGGTCATCAAGGGTGCGGGCGACCTCAACATCGCCGGCATCTCGAAGAAGACCGCCGAGCTGGCCGCCAAGGTCCGCGACAGCAAGATCACCCCGGACGAGCTGTCCGGCGCCACCTTCACCATCAGCAACACCGGCTCGCGCGGTGCGCTGTTCGACACCGTGATCGTGCCGCCGAACCAGGCCGCCATCCTGGGCATCGGCGCCACCGTCAAGCGCCCGGTGGTCATCGAGGCCGACGGCGGCACCGCCATCGGCATCCGCGACATGACCTACCTGTCGCTCTCCTACGACCACCGCCTGGTGGACGGCGCCGACGCCGCCCGCTACCTGGTCGCGGTCAAGGAGATCCTGGAGGCCGGCGAGTTCGAGGTCGAGCTCGGCCTGTAGGGATTGCTTCCCGGTCGTACGGAACCCCGCGTCGTCCCCGGACGGCGCGGGGTTCCGCCGTTCCCGGCCGCTCGAAACGGGTCGTGGCATGCACGAAGGCCGCCGAACGGGGATGCTGGAGCCGTGATTGACGAGACCGACTTCTGGCAGATCATCGACGAGACCCGGGAGGCCGCCGAGGGCGATCCCGACGAGCAGGCGGACCGGCTGGTGGAACACCTGGTCCGGCTCACCCCGGACGACGTGATCGACTTCGCCCGGCTGTTCGAGGCCCGGTTCCAGCGCGCCTACCGCTACGACCTCTGGGGCGCGGCGTACCTCCTGCTGGACGGCGCCTCCGAGGACACCTTCGACTACTTCCGCTGCTGGTTGATCGGCCAGGGCCGGGAGGTGTTCGAGGGCGGGCTGGCCGAACCGGACGATCTGGCGGACCTGCTGCCCGAGTTCGACGAGGAGGAGGACGGCGAGGCCGAGGACCTCGGCTACGCGGCCGACGAGGCGTACGAGCAGCTGACCGGACTGCCGCTGCCCGAGGTGGGCGAGCCGCAGGCCGGGCGGCCGTCCGGGGCGCCGCTGGACTTCGACGACCCGGACGTCATGGCGAAACGCTTCCCCAAGCTCTGGGAGCGGTACGGGGACTGAGGGCGCCCGCCCGGCTCGGCGGCGGCTCCGGCGCGGCGGATCAGGTGCTGCTGCCGGAGCTGCTGTCCTGCTTGATGCCCTTGAGGATCTGGTCCAGCACCGAGGCGTCCGGTGCGGCCGGGTCGTCGTCCACGCCGCCCTCGAAGACCACGTAGCCGCCGCCCTTGGCCGGGACGGCCGCCAGCACGACGTAGCCCTGGGTGCCGTCCGAGGTGCGGACGTGCCAGCGGGTGGCGTAGCCGAGCACACCGGCGACGGTGACGTAGTCGGAGCCGGAGTCGGTGTGCGAGGTGATCCCGCTGAAGATCCCGCCGGCGTAGGCCGCCATGGCGGCGTCGGCGGCCGCCTTGGGCGAGGAACCCTGGACGGTGTCCTTCTCGATCGAGAACTGGCCGCGGATGCAGGCGTTGCCGTCCGGGCAGGTGTAGCGGCCGCTGCCGAGGAAGACCGTGGAGTGCACGGGGTTGGGCGTGACGTCCCAGCCGTCGAACACCGGGACGGTGATCGCGTGCTGGGGGTCCGGGACGGTGCTCTTCACCACCGGGACGGGCTTGGGCGGCGCGACGGTGGGCGTGCTGCTGGTCGGGGAGGGGGTCGGCGCGGGGCTGTCGCTCTGGCTGACCGAGACGGTGGGGCCGGGCGTCGGACCGGCCTTCGGGTCGCCGCCCTGGTTCAGCACGATCCCGGCGATGAGCCCGCCCACGGCCAGCACGCCGACCGCGATGCCGATGATCACACCGGTCCTGTTCCCGGCCGGGCTCGACGGCGGGTACCCGGGGCCCGGGTAGCCGTAGCCCCCGCCCTGGTAGGCCTCCTGGCCGGGGTAGCCGGCGTGACCGGGGTAGCCGTAGCCGGGGTCCGCGGCACCGTAGCCCGGGTGCTGGCCGCCGCCCTGGCCCGGGTAGCCGTAACCGGGGCCGGGAGCCGGTGAGCCGCCCTGCGCCGGGTATCCGTAGCCGGGCTGCCGGGCCGGGGGCTGCCACGTCTCGGTGGGGGCGTCGGCGAGCTGTCCGGCGCCGCCCTGGATCGGCCGGACCTCACTGGTCCAGGCGCTGCCGTCCCACCAACGTTCGTGACCGGGGCTGCCGTCCGCACCGGGGACCGGGTACCACCCGGGAGGCGTCGAGTTGCTCACGGGCGTACGGTACCCGGCGGCATGCGGCTCCAGACAGGGCGGGTACGTCACGACTCCGCACCACCGGCCCCGCTGACGCGGCGGCAGGGCAGGGCGCTCAGTCGGCCAGCCGGCGGGCCATCCAGACGTCGTCCACGTACCGGCCGTCGATCAGGAACTCCTCGGCCAGCGAGCCCTCGACGACGAAGCCGCAGCTCTCGTACAGCCGACGGGCCGGGGTGTTCCAGCCGAGCACCCGCAGGCTCATCTTGCGGGCGCCCCCGGCCCGGGCCGCCGCGCAGGCCGCCTCGACCAGGCGCCGGCCGATGCCCCGCCCCCGCGCCGGGCCGGCGACGGCGAGGCCCTGGATCTGCCGGACGTGCCGGTTGGCGGCCAGCGGCGTCGGCGGCACCTGGCGGACGTACCCGACGATCCGGCCGTCCAGCAGCGCGACCAGGTACTGGTCGGGGGTGTGCCGCTCGTCGAAGAGGGACGCCTCCGCGCGGGGCTCCGGGGAGACGTCGGAGAGCGTGGACCAGGAGTCGCGGTCGAGGGCCGCGAGCTCGAGGTCGTCCTCGAGCCTTGCCTGTCGGATGATCAGATCATCATGTGGGGCTTGAGACATGCGCGTCATGGTAGTGAGGCGTGTGCGGGGGTGACGGGCCCGCGGGGGCTGCGAGGATGGGGCCATGCGCATCGCTGTCACGGGCTCCACGGGATTGATCGGTTCAGCACTCGTCCGCTCCCTGCTGGCGGACGGCCATGAGGTGGTCCGGCTGGTCCGGCGCCGTTCCCGGACGGGCCCCCAGCCCGACGGCACCACGGCGATCGGCTGGAACCCGCTGCTCGGCGAGGTCGAGCGGGACGGCCTCGCGGGGGTCGAGGCGGTGGTCCACCTGGCCGGCGCCGGGGTCGGCGACCGCCGGTGGACGGAGGCGTACAAGCGGGAGATCCGGGAGAGCCGGGTGTACGGCACCGAGACCCTGGCCGTCGCGCTGGCGGAGCTCAAGGAGCCGCCGCGGGTGCTGGTCAGCGCCTCCGCGGTCGGCTGGTACGGGCAGACCGGCGACCGGGTGATCGACGAGGACTCCCCCGCCGGGGACGACTTCCTGGCCGAGGTGTGCCTGGAGTGGGAGGCGGCGGCGCGGCCGGCCGAGCGGGCCGGGATCCGGGTCGTGCACCCGCGCACCGGCATGGTGCTGTCCGCCGCCGGCGGAGCGGGCGGGCGGCTGTTCCCGCTGTTCAAGCTGGGCCTGGGCGGACGGCTCGGCAGCGGGCGGCAGTACTGGAGCTACATCTCGCTGGCCGACGAGGTGGCGGCGCTGCGGTTCCTGATCGACCGGGAGGACCTCTCCGGCGCCTTCAACCTCACCGCGCCGGAGCCGGCGACCAATGCCGAGCTGACCGCGGCGATCGGGCGCGCGGTGCGGCGGCCGACCCCGTTCCCGGTGCCGGAGGCCGTCCTCAAGCTGGTGCTCGGGGAGTTGGCGGTCGAGGTCGTCGGCAGCCACCGGGTGGTGCCGCGGCGGCTGCTGGACGCCGGGTTCCACTTCACGCACCCGGACCTGGACTCGGCGGTGCGGGCGGCGCTCTGACGGCCGGGCCGGGGCGCCCTGGCGGCCGGCTCGGGGGGCTCCGGCGCCCGGGGCGGGGCGCTCCGACGGTCGGCTCGGGCCGCTCCGGCGTCCGGGCGGGGCGCTCCGACGGTCGGCTCGGGCCGCTCCGGCGTCCGGGGCGGGGCGCTGGCGGTCAGTCAGGGGACTCTGACGGCCGGTTCTGGGTCCTCCCTGCCGCCGACTCCTGCGTCACGCGTGGGCGCCCTCCGGTGTTCGCCCTGGCCGAGGGCATATGCCGGGCGGGGGTCGGACGGGGCTCCGGGAGGGGGCGCACGGGAGCACATGGTGGGCGCGTCGCACGCCCCCGGTGACCGTGCGCGCCCGCCAACCCCGTCAGCCGGCCGCCACGGCGCACTGTCCGTGACCGCGCCCCCCGCCGGTGCCGCACAACCCCGCTCGACCCCCGCATCCGGTCCGCACCGCTTGTCTGACGCTCACACTGACTGGGCATCACCTTCCACGGACCGTGTCCCGGCACCCCGCTGCCTGCGTCGGCCGGAGCCCCGGGACCAGGGAGGGAGCACGCCAGTGCCCACGTACGACTTCACCCGCCGCGCGCGTCGACCGTCCGACCCGGACGTCGTCGTGGTCGGCGCCGGACTCGCGGGTCTGGCCGCCGCCCGCGCACTCACCGGACGCGGCCTCGACGTTCAGGTCCTGGAGGCCACCGACCGGGTCGGCGGCCGGATGGCCACCCGCGAGCTGGACGGATTCCGGCTCGACGACGGCAGCCACCTGCTGAACACCGCGTACCCCGAACTGCGCCGGGCGCTCGACCTCGACCGCCTGGACCTGCGCCCGCTCACACCAGGCGTGCTGGTGCACAGTGCCGGCCGCCGCTACCGGACCGGGGACCCGCAGCTCACCACCGCCCGCCAGGCCGCGACCCGGGCGCCGCTCGGCAGCCCGCTGGACAAGGCCCGGCTCGGCAGCTGGCTCGGCAGGATCGCCACCACCCCCGCCGCCCGGCTGCTGGCCCGCCCGGAGACCACCACCGCCCGTGCGCTGACCGGCCACGGCCTCGCCCCGCGCACCGTGGACGGCTTCCTGCGGCCGCTGCTCAGCGCGCTGCTCGGCGATCCGACGCTGGGCACCAGCAGCCGCATCGCCGACCTGGTGCTGCGTTCCTACGCCCGCGGACGGCTCTGTCTGCCCGCCGACGGGATCACCGCCGTTCCGGCCCAGTTGGCCGCCGCGCTGCCCGCCGGCACCGTGCGGACCGGCGTGCGGGTCACCTCGGTCAGCGCCGACGGCGTGGAGACCGTCGGCCACGGGCGGATCGGGGCCCAGGCCGTCGTCGTCGCCACCGACGCCCGCTCCGCCGCCGAACTGCTGCCCGGGCTGCGGCTGCCGGACTTCCACCCCGTGACCACGTTCTTCCACGCGGCGGACCGCGCCCCGCTGGGCGAGGCCGTCCTGCTGATCGACGCCGACCGGCCCCACGGCCACCCGCCGCTGGTCTCCCACTCGCTGGTGCTGAGCGAGCTGCACCCCTCCTTCGCCCCGGGTGGGCAGTCGCTGATCGCCAGTACCGTGCTCGGGCGGCGCTCCTTCGACGCGGGCGGCCCGGCCGGACTGGAACCGGCCGTCCGGGCCCGGCTCGCCGAGCTGTACGGCGCCTCGACGACCGGCTGGCAGTTCCTCAGCGTGCGGCACGTCCCGGACGCGCTGCCCGCGATGCCGCCGCCGCACAACCCGCGTCGGCCGGTGCGGCTGCTCGCCGGGCTGTACGTCGCCGGGGACCACCGGGACACCAGCACCGCCCAGGGGGCGCTGGTCTCGGGGCGGCGGGCGGCGGAGGCGGTGCTGCGCGACCTCGGGCTGCCGGCCGGGGCACCGGAGGCCGAGGCGGCGGCCTGAGGGCCGGCCCGGCTCGGGGCTCGCGCGGGCCGGACGTCCTGAACGGGGTGCGCGTCGGCGACGTCGTTAGACGCGCTCTCCCGGCGGTCCGGTCGGCCAGTGGACCGGTGGACCGGTGGGCTGGCGATCCGGCGGTCCGGCGGGCAGCAGCAGCCGCCCGTCCGGAGGGGTCGGCCGTGAGGGGCCGGGCCGCGCCGAAGGCGACGGCCGGGCTCGGACGGCGGCCCGGGGTGCTCACCCGTCGGCGCGCAGCAGCCACGCGGTCGTGCCCGGCGGGGGTCCGCGGCGCGGGTCGGCCACGTGCCCGGCCGCGCGGGTCGGTGACGCAGCCGGTGGCCGCGGGTGCGGCGGCAAGCGGATGCGGCGGCAGCGCGGGGCCCGTGGCGGAGAGCGGTCGGGCCTTCGCGGCCCGCCGGTCGGGCGGCGGGCGTGGGCAGCCGGGCGACCGGGTGGCCCGGTCCCGTGGCCCGTGCCGCCGGGCGAGCGGTCAGATCACCCCCGCCTGGCGGGCCGTCTCCTCGAAGGCGCGGGCGACCGGGCTGCCCCGGTACGGGGTGAGGCGGCGGTGGAAGTCCCGGACGTACTCCAGCGAGCGGGCCGAGCGCATCTCCCCCGCCGCGCGCAGTGCGTCGGTGGCCATCGTGCAGGCCTCGTCGAGGTCGCCCATGCCGAGCCGGGCGGTGGCCAGCACCAGCCGGCAGAAGATCCGGCTGCGCGCGTACGCGGGCGAGCGCAGCCGCAGCGACTTCTCCGCGTGCTGGGCGGAGGTGCGCCACTGCTGGAGGTCGCGGTAGCAGTGGGCGAACTCGTCGGAGAGCTGCGCCTCGTCGAAGTACCGCGCCCAGGAGGGCAGTTCGTCCCCCGTGCGGGCCGCCGCGAGGGAGCGCTCGGCCCGTACCAGCGCCGTGGTGCAGGAGCGGACGTCGCCCAGCAGGCCGTGCCCGCGCGCCTCGGCGGCGTGCATCAGCGACTGGACCACCGGCGGGACGGCGGTGCCCACACCCTGCTGGGCGACCCGGGCGAGCTGGACGGCCTCCCGGCCGTGGCCCAGGTGGACGGCCTGCTGGCTCATCGTCACCAGGACGTAGCCGCCGAGGGCGCGGTCCCCGGCGGCCTGGGAGAGGCGCAGCGCCTGAACGAAGTAGCGCTGGGCGAGGCCGTGCGCGGCGATGTCGAAGGACGTCCAGCCGGCCAGCCGGGTCAGGTCGGCGACCGCGCCGAACAGGGCCCGGCCGATCTGCTCGCCGTAGCGGCCGCGCAGCATCGGCTCGGCCTCGCTCTCCAGGTAGCGGACCAGCGCCTGGCGGGCGTGGCCGCCGCCGTAGGCGTGGTCGAGCGCGCGGAAGAGGTCGCCGACGGCACGGATGGCGGCGATGTCGCCGCGGCCGACGCGCAGGGCGGGGCGCGCCTCGCGGGTCGGGTCGGTGTACGGCGGCTCGACGGCGGTCGGCGGGCGCCGGCTCTGGGTGGGCACCCGGCCGATCGGGGCGGCGGTGCCGGTGGTTCCGGCGGTGCTGCGGGAGCCGGTGGCGCCGGTGGCCTGGCCGCGCGCGGGGCTCGCGCTCGGGGCGCCGGGCGTGCCCGCGGGGCCCTGCGCCGGTGCGGTGGGGGCACTGCCCGGCGGCCCGGTGGCGGCGTCCGGGCGGGCCAGCGTGGAACCGTCGCGGGCGACGCGCTCGTCGGTGCGGCCGATCAGCCAGTCCCGGCTGGGGACGACCAGACCGGCCGGGGTGAAGGCGATCCGGCGCAGCTCGGACTGCGGGCCGTTGTCCTTGCGCCACATGCTCGCCACGATGTCCACCGCCTCCTGCGGGGTCTCGGCGAACTCCAGGCCCGCGTAGACCGGGGCGCAGGCGTCCAGGCCGAGGTCCTGGGCGGTGAGGCGGCGGCCGAGGCGGCGCGTGAAGACCTCGGCGATCAGTGCCGGGGTGGCGCCGCGGGGCTGCTGACCGCGCAGCCAGCGGGTGACCGAGGTCTTGTCGTAGCGCAGGTCGAGGCCGTGCTCCAGGCCGAGTTGGTCGACCCGGCGGGCCAGGCCGGCGTGCGAGAAGCCGGCCTCCTCGATCAGCGCGGCGAGTTGGCCGTTCTGCGGCGCCGGGCCGGAGTGGCCGGAGTGGCCGCCCGCGGCGGCGGGGGCCGGGGCGGGGGCGGCTTCGTGCCGGTTCGGCGTGGCCTGCACGGGCAGCCGCAGGTCGTCCGCGGCCGGGGCGTCGGTGGTCAGCGTCTCGGTGGTCAGCGTGTCGCCGGTCAGGGCGGTGGGTGCCAGGGCTTCGGGGGCGTCCGGAAGGGCCCGGCCGACCGGACCTCGGTGCTGGCCGAGCGGGTCGAGCGGTCCGTACGCCGGGCTGTCGGTTGCAGGCCGTTGGGGCATGTCAGTCAACACCTCTCGGACGTCGCACCGGGCTCTACCAGCACTTCGGCTGCCTGGGGCGGCGCCCCCTGTCGGGAATCGGCGTGAATGTAGCGAGCATTCGGGCGCTATGGGTGGATCTGACCGAGCAATCCTCCGAACGGGTGAAGCAACCGCGCCCATTGTGGGGAAGCGAGGTCAGGGCGGGTTTGGCCTTCCGGGGTCGAACCGTCGATCGGTCGTCATGTCGGTTTCCTCCATCGTCGATGAGGCCGCTGTGGTGGCCCGCCACATGGGAGCGGCACCGCCGGATTCCTACCGTTCTCGGCCATGGACACCTCTACTGCCCGCCCGCTCGACGGCCGCACCGCCCTGGTGACCGGCGCCGCCTCGGGCATCGGCCGGGCCTGCGCCGAGGCCTTCGCCGCGGCCGGCGCCCGGGTCTACGTCCTCGACCTCGCGGCCGGCCCCGCCCGGGAGCTGGCGGAGCGGATCGGCGGACGCGCGATCGTCGCGGACCTCGCCGATCCCGAGGCCGTGGACGCCCTGCCGGACGACGCCGACATCGTGGTCAACAACGCCGGTCTGCAACACGTCGCACCCGTCCACGAGTTCCCGGTCGAACGCTTCACCCTCATCCAACGCGTGATGGTCGAGGCTCCGTTCCGCATCCTGCGCCGCACCCTTCCCCACATGTACGCACAGCGGTGGGGCCGGATCGTCAACATCTCCTCCGTCCACGGGCTGCGCGCCAGCGCCTTCAAGTCCGCCTACGTCACGGCCAAGCACGGGCTGGAGGGCCTCAGCAAGACCGTCGCCCTCGAAGGCGCCGCCCACGGCGTCACCAGCAACTGCCTCAACCCGGCCTACGTGCGAACCCCCCTGGTGGAGAAGCAGATCGCCGCCCAGGCCCTGGCCCACGGCATCCCCGAGGAGGAGGTCGTCGACCGCGTGATGCTCGACCGCACGGCCGTCAAGCGGCTCATCCAGCCCGCCGAGATCGCCGCCCTCGCCCTCTACCTCTGCACCCCGCCCGCCTCCTGCATCACCGGCGCCAGCCTGCCCGTCGACGGCGGCTGGACGGCGCACTGACCTCTCCGCCCCGGGGTGGCCGGCCACAACCACCCCCGGGGCGGTGCGGTCCGCCCCATCGTCCCGGCGCCGCGCGGTTCCTCCCCTGTGGCGACACCGTCCCCCCGACCTGGAAGTGGTGACCCATGAAAGCCCCTGTACGTGGTTCGGCGGCGAGCAGCTCCCTCCCGAGAGTGGTGGCCGCCAGCCTCATCGGCACGACGATCGAGTGGTACGACTACTTCCTGTACGGAACGGCGGCGGCGCTGGTGTTCGGGAAGGTGTTCTTCCCGACCAGCGATCCGCTGACGGGGACGCTGCTGTCGTTCCTCACCTATGCGATCGGCTTCGCGGCGCGGCCGCTCGGGGCCCTGGTGTTCGGGCACTTCGGGGACCGGGTCGGGCGGAAGCGGCTGCTGGTGGTGAGCCTGCTGCTGATGGGCGGGTCGACCACGGCGATCGGGCTGCTGCCGACGTACGGGGCGGTCGGGGTGGCCGCGCCGGTGATGTTGACGGCCCTGCGGCTGGTCCAGGGGTTCGCGCTCGGCGGGGAGTGGGGCGGGGCGGTGCTGCTGGTGTCGGAGCACGGCGACCAGCGGCGGCGGGGCTTCTGGGCGTCCTGGCCGCAGGGCGGGGCACCGGCGGGGAACCTGCTGGCGGCCGGGGTGCTGTCGTTGATGACGGCGGTGCAGTCGGACAGCGCCTTCCTGGCGTGGGGCTGGCGGGTGCCGTTCCTGCTGTCGGCGCTGTTGGTGGGCGTCGGGATGTGGATCCGGCTGGCGGTGGACGAGTCGCCGCTGTTCCGGCAGGCGCTGGCGAACCGGCCGAAGGCCGAACCCACCCCACTGGCAGGGGTGTTGAAGCACCACTGGCGGGAGGTGCTGGTGGCCATGGGCGCGCGGATGGCGGAGAACATCTCGTACTACGTCATGACGACCTTCGTGCTCGCGTACGCCGTCGGCCATGCGCACTTCGACAAGCAGAGCGCGCTGAACGCCGTACTGATCGCCTCGGCCGTCCAGTTCGCCCTGATCCCGCTGTTCGGGGCGTTGTCGGACCGGGTCGGACGCAAGCCCGTGTACCTGGCCGGCGCGGCCGGGGTCGGCGGATGGGCGTTCGTGTTCTTCGGGATGGTGGACACCCGGTCGTTCGGGTCGCTGGTGCTCGCGGTGACCGTCGGACTGGTCTTCCACAGCGCGATGTACGCGCCGCAGGCGGCCTTCTTCTCCGAGCTGTTCGCGACCCGGTTGCGGTACTCGGGCGCCTCGATCGGCGCCCAGTTCGCCTCGGTGGCCGCCGGGGCACCCGCCCCGCTGATCGCCACCGCGCTGCTCAAGGACTACGGCAGCGCCACGCCCGTCTCGGTGTACGTGGCCCTCGCGGCCGCGATCACCGTGCTGGCGGTGCTCTGCGGGCGGGAGACCAGGGGGCGGGACCTCGCCCTGGTCGAGGAGCGGCCGGCGGACGGCGCCCCGGCCGGAAAGCCGACCGTGGCCCGGGGGTTGAGCCGATAGCATCGGCGACTCCTCGCACCGTCGGAACCGACGCCGATTGGCGGCCCGCACCATGAACCACCCCGACGAGAGCGCCGCACCCGCGCTGCGGCGGCTGCTCGACCTGCTCGCCACCGGCGCCGCCACCGAGGACTTCGCCGAGGTGCTGGCCGACGCCCGCCGCCGCGGGGCGCCGCCGGCCGTCCTCGCCGAGATCGACGGCGCCACCTGGCAGGCCCTTCGGGTGCACCGGACCCTGCGCCAACACCGGCGGCGCGAAGCCGAGTTGACCGCGCTGTTCGACACCGCCGGGGACCTGGCCGCCTCCCGTGACCTGGACACGGTGCTCCGGGCGATCGTCCGCCGGGCCCGGATGCTGCTCGGCACCGACACCGCGTACCTGACCCTCCCGGACGACGCAGCGGGCGACACCTACATGAGGGTCACCGACGGCTCGGTCTCCGTACTGTTCCAGACCCTGCGGCTCAGTCTCGGCGACGGCCTGGGCGGGCTGGTCGCGCAGACCGCCCGCCCCTACGCCACCCCCGACTACCGCACCGACGAGCGCTTCCACCACACCGGCACGATCGACGCGGGCGTGCTGGACGAGGGCCTGGTGGCGATCATCGGCGTGCCGCTGCTGCTCGGCGGGCGGGTCATCGGGGTGCTGTTCGCCGCCGACCGCTCGCCGCGCACCTTCTCCCCCGACGAGGTGGCGCTGCTCTGCACCCTGGCCGCGCACGCCGCGATCGCCCTGGACACCGCCAAGTCACTGGCCGACACCCGGGCCGCGCTGGCCGAGCTGAACACCGCCAACGAGCTGGTCCGGGCCCACTCCGCCGCCGTCCAGCGCGCCGAGCAGGCGCACGACCGGCTCACCGACCTCGTCCTGCGCGGCGCCGAGGTGCCGGACGTCGCCGCCGCCGTCGCCCAGCTGCTGGGCGGCGAGATAGCCGTCCTGGACGCCGACGGCGAACCGCTGGCCGGGAAGCCGGCGCCCGCCGCCGAGCTGGCCCGGGCGGTGGCCGCCTCCCGAGCCGAGGGCCGCTCCGTACGGCACGGCGAGCTGTGGGTGTGCGCGGTGCTGGCCGGGCAGGACGCGCTCGGCGCCCTGGTCCTGCGCGGCCGACCCGACCTCGACGACGCCGACCGGCGGCTGTTCGAGCGGGCCGGCGTCGTCACCGCGCTGCTCCTGCTGCTGCGCCGCTCGGTGGCGGAGACCGAGAACCGGGTCCGCGGCGAGCTGCTCACCGACCTGCTCACCGCCCCCGAGCGCGACCCGGCCGGACTCACCGCGCGCGGCCGCCGGCTCGGGGTCGACCTCGCCCGGCCGCACCTGGTGCTGGTCGCGGAGCCGGCGGACGGCGACGGTGCCGGGCGGGGGCGACTGGCAGCCGCCGCCCGGCGGTACCTGTTCGGCTCCCGGGGCCTCGGCGCCGAGCACGGCGAGGCGGTGGTGCTGCTGGTGCCGCTCGAAGCGGGCACCGCCGACGACCCCGACGGTGCGGCCGCCCCCGACGGGACGGACCGGACCGACAGGACGGGCAGGCCCGACGGGACCGGTAGGACCGGCAGGACCAGTAGCACCGGCAGCACCGACGGGACCGGCAGGACCGACGGGCTTGGTAGGACCGACGGGCCTGGTAGGACGAGCAGGACCCCCGGGACCGACGGACCCGACGGAACCGACCGGACCGCCCGGCAGGCCGCCGAGCGGCTGGCCCGGCTGGCCGGCTTCCCCGTCACCGTCGGCGCCGGCCGCCCGGCCGCCGGCCCTCCGGCGCTGGCCGCCTCCTACGCCGAGGGCCTGCGCTGCGTGCGGGCCCTGCGGGTGCTCGGTCGCGCCGGCGAGGGCGCCTCGGCCCGCGCGCTCGGCTTCCTGGGCGTGCTGCTCGGCGACGGCCACGACGTGGACGGCTTCGTCGGCAGGACGCTCGGCCCGCTGCTCGCCTACGACGCCCGGCGCGGCACCGAGCTGGTCCGCACCCTGCGCGCCTACTTCGACTGCGGCGGCAGCCTCACCCGGGCCAAGGATGCGCTGCACGTCCACGTGAACACGGTGGTGCAGCGGCTGGACCGGGTCGAGGCACTGCTCGGACCGGACTGGAACCAGCCCGAGCGCTCGCTGGAGCTGCAGCTGGCGCTGCGGCTGCAGCTGCTCTCGGGCGCCTGAACGGCCCGTCGGGGCGTGGGCGTACAGTGGCGAGGTTGGTCTCGAACGCCTGGCAAGGAGTGCGGTGGGCGCATGAGTGAGAACGTGCGGTTCGTGCGGATGGGCATAGGCGAGCGCGTCGTCCCCTATCAGGAGGCGTGGGAGGAGCAGCAGCGCCTGCACGCCCTGCGGGTCGCGGACGAGATCCCCGACACCGTGCTGCTGCTGGAGCACCCGCCCGTCTACACCATGGGCAAGCGCACCAACCCGGCCGACCTGCCGCTGGACGGCACCCCGGTGGTCGAGGTCAACCGGGGCGGGGAGATCACCTGGCACGGCCCCGGCCAGCTGGTCGGCTACCCGATCGTCAAGCTGCCCGACCCGATCGACGTCATCGCCTACGTCCGCCGGCTGGAGGAGGCGCTGATCCGCGCCGCCGCCGACTTCGGCGTCGAGACCAGCCGGGTCGAGGGCCGCAGCGGCGTCTGGGTGCTCGGCCGGACCATCCCGGACGCCGTGGTCGACCCGGCCGCGGTGGTGGACATCGGCAAGCTGACCCTGCGGATGGGCCTGCCGCTGGGCATCGACCCGCGGCTGGCCGGGCCGGAGTACGCGCCGTCCAACGCCGGCCAGCGCGGCGACGACCGCAAGCTCGCCGCGATCGGGGTACGGGTCGCCCGCGGGGTGACCATGCACGGCTTCGCCCTCAACTGCGACCCCGACATGACCTACTTCGACAAGATCGTGCCCTGCGGCATCCGGGACGCGGGCGTCGCCTCGCTGGCCGGCGAGCTGGGGCGCGGCTTCGAGGTCGCCGAGGCGCTGCCGGCGGTCGAGCGGCACCTCAAGGACGTCCTCGCCGAGCTGCCGGAGCCGGCGCTCAGCCGCTGAAAGGCCCCGAAACCTCCCGCTGCTGGGAATCTACCGGCCGGTAGGTGCGTTGCCCTGCGATTGCGGGGCGCCAGGCCCAGCGCAGCCCGTACAACCACAGGCGTACCCTGGGGGTACCCCGTCTAGTTCTAGGAGTCGCACGTGTCCGCTGTCGCGCCCGACGGCAGGAAGCTCCTCCGCCTGGAGGTCCGCAACAGCGAGACCCCCATCGAGCGGAAGCCCGAGTGGATCAAGACCCGCGCGAAGATGGGCCCGGAGTACAACGCCCTCCACTCGCTGGTGAAGAAGGAGGGGCTGCACACGGTCTGCCAGGAGGCCGGCTGCCCCAACATCTTCGAGTGCTGGGAGGACCGCGAGGCGACCTTCCTCATCGGCGGTGACCAGTGCACCCGCCGCTGCGACTTCTGCCAGATCGACACCGGCAAGCCCGCCGAGTTCGACCGCGACGAGCCGCGCCGGGTCGCCGAGTCCATCGTCACGATGGACCTCAACTACGCCACCATCACCGGCGTCGCCCGCGACGACCTGGAGGACGGCGGCGCCTGGCTGTACGCCGAGACCGTGCGCCAGGTGCACGCGATGACCGCCGACCGGGCGGGCGGCCGCACCGGTGTCGAGCTGCTCATCCCTGACTTCAACGCGGTGCCCGAACAGCTCGCCGAGGTGTTCTCCTCGCGTCCCGAGGTGCTCGCGCACAACGTCGAGACGGTGCCGCGCATCTTCAAGCGGATCCGCCCCGCGTTCCGGTACGAGCGCTCGCTGGACGTCATCACCCAGGCCCGCGCGGCCGGGCTGGTGACCAAGTCCAACCTGATCCTGGGCATGGGCGAGACCCGCGAGGAGGTCAGCCAGGCGCTGGCCGACCTGGTCGGGGCCGGCTGCGAGCTGATCACCATCACCCAGTACCTGCGCCCCTCGCTGCGCCACCACCCGGTGGAGCGCTGGGTGAAGCCCCAGGAGTTCGTCGAGCTCCAGGAGGAGGCCGAGGAGCTGGGCTTCGCCGGTGTCATGTCCGGCCCGCTGGTGCGTTCGTCGTACCGGGCCGGCCGGCTGTACCGGCAGGCGCTGGAGCGGCGCGAGCAGGCCGCGGTCTGACGTCACCGACCGGTTGCCGGTCGGTCGGTCGTCGACCGGTTCGTCACCGGCCGGTTTGTCGCCGGCCGGTTTGTCGCCGGCCGGTCGCCGGCCGGTTCAGCGGTCGGCGGTGGGTCGATTTCCGGCCACTGGGCCATTCGAAGGGCGGAGCCGCGGCTCCGCCCTTCCGGCTTTCACCACGCTTTGACTGCCCGGTCACGGGCTGGTAACACGGGGTGGGGACGATGGACGCCTGGCAGGCGTTCGATTCTTCTCAGCCCACGTGAGGAGCTGTTCGGCATGCGGATGCGGATCCGGTCGGTGGGGGTGGCGCTGCGGTTCGCCGAGAGCGTCCTGCTGGCACCCGGCCAACGGCACGCCCGGCTGAACGCCTGGGCGGCGGTGTGCGAGAACCGCCGGTACGCGGCGGACCGCCGGCACGACGCCCCGGCGGCCGCGCCGACGGGCACCGCGGGGGCACGCTCCGTACGGCAGTGAGCCTGCGGCGTCGCTGTGCGCGACGGCGTACGGGCACACGGGTCACGGTTCGGGCGAACGGGTACCCGGGCTTGGATATCCCGTACCCGTGCCACGTACCATGAGCGTTATGGCGAGGGAAACATCCGAGAACCCCGGGCGACTGAAGCAGATCCGCCTGGCGTACACCATGACCAAGAAGGTCGACACCAAGATCGGCCTGATCATCGCCGGCGTCGGCCTGCTGACCTTCGGCGTGTTCCTCGCCATCGGCTTCGCGATCGACCACCCCATCTACCTGGGCATCCTGGGCTTCATCGTGGCCGTCCTGGCCATGGCGATCGTCTTCGGGCGCCGGGCCGAGCGCGCCGCGTTCGGGCAGATGGAGGGGCAGCCGGGTGCGGTGGCGGCGGTGCTGAACAACATCCGGCGCGGCTGGAGCTCCAGCTCCACCCCGGTCGCGGTCACCCGGAACCAGGACGCGGTCTACCGCGCCGTGGGCCGGGCCGGCATCGCGCTGATCGGCGAGGGCAACCCGAACCGGGTGCGCCAGCTGCTGGCCTCCGAGAAGAAGAAGATGGCCCGGGTCGTCGGCGACGTGCCGGTGCACGACATCGTGGTGGGCAACGGCGCGGACGAGGTCCCGCTGAAGAAGCTGCAGATCCACCTGATGCGCCTGCCCCGCGCCATCACCCCCGCCCAGGTCACCGAGACCAACGACCGCCTGCGCGCGCTGGGCGACCTGCTCTCCAAGGCGCCGATCCCCAAGGGCCCGATGCCCAAGGGTGCGCGGATGCCCAAGGGCGGCCAGGTCCGCTGACCGTCCCCCGACCGCACGAGAACGGCCCCTCTGATGTCCTCAGCGGGGCCGTTCGGCGTTCAGCCCTCGGGGGTGGCCGGGGGGGCGGTGCCGTCGACGGGGGCGGTGCGCTGTGCCGGGGGTCCGGTGCGCGGTGACGGGTCCGGCGCGCAGCGATCGAGGGCGGCGCGCGGCGGCGTCAGGTCAGATCCGGACCTCGACCGTGCCGACCGCCTTGTCGTGCAGACCGCGGGTGTCCCGGTCCCAGACCAGCGCCGGCACCACCAGGCAGAGCAGGACGGTGCGCAGCAGGATCTGCGGGATGGTCGCCCGGCGGCCGTCCAGGCGGACCACCCGCAGGCCGAACAGCCGCTTGCCGACGGTCGTGCCGGTCGTGGCGAGCAGGACGGCGGCGACCACGAAGTAGAGCGGGAGGGTCCACAGGTTGGCCTCGGCCTGGTCCCCCTTGGCGATCAGGCCGTAGGAGATCAGCGAGACCAGCCAGCCGTCCACGAACAGGGAGCCGATCCGCCGGCCCGGGCCGGCGATCGAGCCGGGGCCCTCCTGCGGCAGCCCGAGGCGCTCGCCGCGGTAGCCGAAGTCGGCGCCCATCTTCTCGGCGGCCGCCTTCGGGCCGTCGATCCACGATCCCAACGCTTCTCTGGTGTCCACGAATCCACACTAACCGGGCTCACCCCGGACACCCCCACCGGCACCCCTCCGGGCGGGGCGTGGTGCCGGGCCCGTCCCCTACCGGGTGAATCGCGATCACCGGGCTTACCAAGTGGTCCAGACCACTGTCCGACGAGCCCCCAGGTCGGCGGGGCGATTTGCCCCGGCCCGTACACCTTTGCCGCCCACTCGGCGGACGCGGTTAACATCGAGGAAACGAGCGGGTCACCGGCCGGAAACGACCCATTCCTAGGGTGAGCCCCATTCGCTACGCCGAGGAGGATGGATGTTCAACAGCGCCGCCGAAGTGAAGCAGTTCATCCAGGACAACGACGTGAAGTTCGTCGACGTCCGGTTCTGCGACCTGCCGGGCGTACTGCAGCACTTCTCCGTACCTGCGGCGACCTTCGACCCGTCCGAGACCCTGATGTTCGACGGTTCGTCGATCCGCGGCTTCCAGGCCATCCACGAGTCCGACATGGCCCTCGTGCCGGACCTCGCCACGGCCCGCCTCGACCCCTTCCGGGCCGAGAAGCACCTCAACATCAACTTCTTCATCCAGGACCCGGTCACCGGCGAGGCCTACAGCCGCGACCCCCGCAACGTCGCCAAGAAGGCCGAGGCCTACCTCGCCTCCTCCGGCATCGCCGACACCGCCTTCTTCGGGCCCGAGGCGGAGTTCTACGTCTTCGACTCGGTCCGCTTCGAGACCAGCGCGAACGCGTCCTTCTACCACATCGACTCGGAGGCCGGCGCCTGGAACAGCGGCGCCGCCGAGGGCGACGTGCGCGGCTACAAGGTCAAGTACAAGGGCGGCTACTTCCCCGTCCCGCCGGTGGACCACTTCGCCGACCTGCGCGCCGAGATGTCCCTGGAGCTGGCCAAGGCCGGCCTCGAGGTCGAGCGCCAGCACCACGAGGTCGGCACGGCCGGCCAGGCGGAGATCAACTACAAGTTCAACACCCTGCTGCACGCGGCCGACGACCTGATGCTGTTCAAGTACATCATCAAGAACGTCGCCTGGCGCAACGGCAAGACGGCCACCTTCATGCCCAAGCCGATCTTCGGCGACAACGGCTCGGGGATGCACGTCCACCAGTCGCTGTGGAGCGACGGCTCGCCGCTCTTCTACGACGAGCAGGGCTACGCGGGCCTGTCCGACACCGCCCGCTACTACATCGGCGGCCTCCTCCGGCACGCCCCCTCGCTGCTGGCCTTCACCAACCCGTCGGTGAACTCCTACCACCGCCTGGTGCCGGGCTTCGAGGCGCCGGTCAACCTGGTGTACTCGCAGCGCAACCGCTCGGCCGCGATCCGCATCCCGATCACCGGCTCCAACGCCAAGGCCAAGCGCATCGAGTTCCGCGCGCCGGACCCGTCCTCCAACCCCTACCTGGCCTTCTCGGCCATGCTGATGGCCGGCCTGGACGGCATCCGCAACAAGATCGAGCCGCTGGAGCCGGTCGACAAGGACCTCTACGAGCTCGCCCCCGAGGAGCACGCCAACGTCCCGCAGGTGCCCTCCTCCCTCCCCGCCGTCCTGGAGGCCCTCGAGGCCGACCACGAGTACCTCCTCGCCGGCAACGTCTTCACCCCGGACCTGATCGAGACCTGGATCGACTTCAAGCGCAACAACGAGATCGCCCCGATCGCCCTCCGGCCGCACCCGCACGAGTTCGAGCTGTACTACGACCTGTAGAGCGGCTCCGACCTGCGGGGACGCAGGTCGATCCCTCATCGTTTCCGCAGGTCAGCGCCTCGCTGACCTGCGGAAACGCGTTCGCCGCGGCCTGGGCAGGACTTGCCAGGTCGATCATGTGCGGAGCCGGACGGCGAGGGCCGCGCGTCAGCGGCGGCAGTCGTCGGAGCCCCGGCGGCAGGCGGAGTTGGGCGGGAGCGGGCTGCGGCCGGCGGCGCGTTGCAGCGGGTAGTGCTGGGGCGAACCTTCGGTTGGCGGCCGACGATAATGCCCTGGTGAAGACCTGGACGGACCGCCTCCCGCAGATACCCTTCCGGTACGACGCGCTGCCGCCCGACGGCCCGTGGATGACGCAGGAAGAGGCAGCGGCCTACCTCGGTGTCGGGCCGTACCACCTGAACTCCCTGATCGGTAACACCCACCGGATCGAAATCGTCCGCACCACCACCGACAGGAAGTTCGCCTGCACGCGTGCCAGCGTCGAGGCGGAGAAGGAGTGGCGCGACACCGCCAAGGTCCGGCGGAAGGCCCTGCGCCTGATCGGGGACTGGTTCAAGCAGTTCTGACGGGCGGTCGGCGAGGAGCCGGTCCGGTCCCGGGCAGGCCGAAGGAACGACAGGAGCCACCCGCCCCGGTCGACGGCACCCTCCAGGGGATCGGGCGGGTTCACCGGCCTCCGGCTCGGGCACCCGGCCGGTCCCTGCTGCGGCTGCTGATTCCCGAGGTGCTGCCGCTTCTCCGGGGGCGGCGCACGGCCCGGCCGGTTGGTGTGGCGCCGGCCGGGCCGCGCGTCGTGGGGTCAGTTCTGGACGAGCCTGCCCGCGGCGAGGCCGTCGGGGGCGGCCACGAGGTCGCCGTCGTCGCCCGCGACGACCCGGGGATCTGCGGCGGCGAGGGCCTCGGCGCGGTCGCGGGTGAGCAGGACCAGTTGGGCGCGCTTCTCGGCGAGATCGAGCTGGGGGCCCGGCTCGAAGCCGCTGCGCAGCAGGCGGGCGACCGACTTGTCGTTGCGGACGTCCGGCTCGGCGACGATCCGGCGCACGTAGGGGTCGGCGAAGAGGAAGGCGATGAGGACCGCGATCAGGTGGTGGGTGTAGCCGCGCCGGGGGGCGTCGGCGGGGGCGACGAGCAGGTGTACGCCGAGGTCGCCGTCCTGGACGGGGTAGTGCTCGCCGAGCGGGTCGTGCTCGGGCAGGTAGGTCTGGAAGAGCGCGGCGGGCGCACCGTCGTGCCGGACCAGGTAGGCGTGGTGGGTCTCGAGGGAGTCGACGAACTCGTAGGTCTCCCGGACCTGCTCGCGGGTCCTGCCGACCATGCCCCAGAAGCGGGCACGCTCGTCGTCGACCCAGGCGTGCACCACCTCGGCATCGGCCGCCGCGTCCAGCGGGCGGACGGTCACCGTGCCGAAGCCGGGGACGGTTCGCTCGAACCGGGCGCCGTCCGGCGAGCGGTGGTCGACGGCGGGGCGGTCGGCCGCGGTCCGGTCTGTCCGGTCAGTGGCCACTGTTCTCCTCGGTGAGTCTGGTCCAGTCGGTGACGACCGGGGTCAGCGCGCCGCTCAGCCAGAGCGGGTGCTGGTCCCGGTGGTGGGGGTGGCCCGGGTCGCCGTGGGCGCCGTGCGGCACGATCCAGGCGCTGCGCTCGCGGTCGGCGAGGTCCCAGACCAGGCGGGCGGCCGAGGCCCGGGCGCTGAGGTCGGTGATCCCGGGGACGCAGGAGGTGGCGAGCACGCAGTCGTGGTCGCCGGCGAGCGCCGGGCCCGGCCGCGCCTCCTCGGCGGGCAGGGCGGACCAGGCGTGGAGCCGGTGCCGCTCGCCCCAGGTCTCGCCGGTCGGCCCGGCGGCGGCCAGTTCCTCGACGGCGGCGCGCACCAGGGCGGCCGGGTCGATGCCCGGCAGCAGCCCGGTGCCGAGCACGTGTGGCAGGGCGAAGCCGATCCTGGCGGTGGCCGACAGCCAGGGGGCGAAGACCGGCGGCAGGCCGTCCGGCGCGGCGAGCCCGGCCAGCTCCGGGGTGGCCGCGTAACGGCGCACCACGGCCGAGCGCAGCTCGGCGTAGCGGGCGGCGGTGACCGAGTCGGCGTCCATCCTCCGGTCCCAGGCCAGGAGTTCGGCGCGCAGCGCGGCCGCCTCGGGGCCGAGGTCGGGCAGCGTCGCGAGCAGGTCGAGCAGGGGCGCGGCGGAGGCCAGGTGGGTGTCGGTGTGGACGGCCGCCATCCGCTCGGTGGTCCAGTCGGTGCCGTCGGCGAGCAGCTCGGCGATCCGCTCCGCCCGGTACGGGGCGCAGAACTCGATGCCCAGCGGCCCGGCCAGGCCGCGTTCGTTGGCCATGACGGCGGCGCCGCGCACCTCGGCCCGGGGCAGCGGCTGCCAGCCGTGCCACTCGTGGCCGGGCTCCCAGGCGGGTACCGGCCGGATCAGGTTGCGGGGGTCGCGCGCCGGGACGGCCCCGGCCACCCGGTGCAGCAGGCCGCCGGCGGTGTCGGCCGCGAGGACGACGTTGACCGGCTCGGCCCAGCCGTACAGGGCCCGGTCGAGGTCGCCCACCGTACGGGCGCGCAGCAGCGCGGGCAGCACCTCGAAGCCCAGCCGCGCGGTGACCCGGGGCGGGTACCGGAGGCTGACCGCCCGGCCGTCGCCGTCCGGGCCCCCGGCGATCACCGGGCCGCGTTCGGTCTCCACCACCTCGACGGCGACGGGCTCGGCCCCGGCGACCTCGACGGTCTCGGTGTGCGCCTCGGCCGGGTGCCAGCCGTCCGGGCCGCGCGCCTCGACGCCGGCCGGGGTGCGGCGCAGCCGCTCGTGGTAGAGGTCCTGGTAGTCGGCCATGGAGTTGGTGATGGCCCAGGCGACCTCACCGGTGTGGCCGAAGTGCGCGATGCCGGGCACGCCGGGCACGGCCAGGCCGACCACGTCGTACTCGGGGCAGGCGAGCCTGATCTGCTGGTAGACGCCGGGGGTCTCGATGAAGCGGTGCGGGTCGCCCGCGATCAGGGCGGCGCCCGCCGCGGTGCGCTCGGGGGCCACCAGCCAGCCGTTGCTGCCGGAGGCGGGCAGGCCGTCGGTCGCGAACAGGTGCACCGCGTCCTCGCCGAGCACCCGGGCGACCCTGTCCCGCCAGAGCTTGCCGGGGAAGCCGGCGAACAGGATGTGGTGGGAGAGCCAGAGCGCCAGGGGCGTCCACTCCTCCCACCGGCCGGGGGCGAGCCCGGCGGCGGCGAACTCCGGGGCCCGGCGGGCGCTCTCCCGCAGCCCCTCGTTGACCCCGGCGACGTACGCGCGCACCCAGGCGGCGGTCGGCTCGTCCAGGGCGGCGAAGCAGCGGCGGGCGGTGTCGGCGAGCCGGGCCCGCCGGGCGAAGACGTCCCAGTCGAGGTGGTCCGGGCCGAGGAAGGCGGCCGAGCTGCCCTGGGCGCGGTGGCGCTCGACCTCGAGCTGCCAGGCGCGGTCGGTGGCGGCGTTGCGGCCCTGGGCGCGCACCAGGGCGAGCGGGTCGGCGGCCCGCAGGTGCGGGATGCCGTGGGCGTCGCGGTGGACCCGGGCGGTCACTTGGCGCCCACCGCCCGGGCCGGGGTGCGGCGGCGGGCCAGCGGGACGACCAGCGGGGTGCCGCTCTCCGGGTCCTCGACGATCCGGCAGGGCAGGCGGAAGACCTGCTCGACCAGTTCGGCGGTGACCACCTCCTGCGGCGGCCCGGCGGCGAGCACGGCGCCGTCCCGCATGGCGATCAGGTGGGTGGCGTAGCGGGCGGCCTGGTTGAGGTCGTGCAGCACGGCGACCAGGGTGCGGCCCTGGTCCTCGTGCAACCGGGCGCACAGGTCGAGGAGTTCGACCTGGTGGGCGATGTCGAGGTAGGTGGTGGGTTCGTCGAGCAGGAGCAGCGGGGTCTCCTGGGCGAGTGCCATCGCGATCCAGACCCGCTGGCGCTGGCCGCCGGAGAGCTCGTCCACCATCCGTTCGGCGAGTTCGCCGACGCCGGTGGCCGCCATCGACTCCTGGACCACCCGCTCGTCCTGCTCGGACCACTGGCGCAGGAGGCCCTGGTGCGGGTACCGGCCGCGCGAGACCAGCTCGCCGACGGTGATGCCGTCGGGGGCGACGGAGGTCTGCGGCAGCAGGCCGAGGGTGCGGGCGACGTGCTTGGCGGGCAGGCGGGCGATGTCGGCGCCGTCCAGCAGCACCTGACCGGAGGTGGGGCGCAGGGTGCGGGCCAGCGCCCGCAGCAGGGTGGACTTGCCGCAGGCGTTGGGGCCGATGATCACGGTGAAGGAGCGGTCCGGGACGGCGACCGAGAGGTTCTCCGCGATGGTCCGCTTCTCGTAGGCGAGGGTGAGCCCCCGGCCCTCCAGTCGTGCCGCCTGCGGCGTCATCGCGGTCTCTCCGTCCGTTCGGTGTCGCTGGGTCGTCGTACGCACTGCCGGGTGGCGGCGGGTCATATCCGCCCCGCGCGGCGCTCGCTCGCCAGCAGCCGGACCAGGTAGCCGCCGCCGAGCACGCCGGTCACCACGCCGACCGGCAGCTGGTGGCCGGTGAAGAGGCGCTGGGCCGCCCAGTCGGCGGTGGCCAGCAGGGCGGCGCCGGTGAGCATGGCGACGACGAGGTTGGGGCCGGGGGCGCGGGTGATCCGCTTGGCGAGCTGAGGGGCCGTCAGGGCGACGAAGGAGACCGGCCCAGCGGCCCCGGCGGCCAGCGAGGCGAGCACGACCGCCGAGGCCAGCAGGGCGAGCCGCAGCGGCTCGACCCGGACGCCGAGGCCGGCGGCGGTGTCGTCGCCGAGTTCGAGCAGGTGCAGGGCGCGGCCGCAGCCGAACACGGCGAGCGGGCCGAGCACCGCGAGCGCGATCAGCAGCGGCATCGCGTCGGACCAGCCCCGGCCGTCCAGACTGCCCGTCAGCCAGAGCACGGCGCGGGCGGCGTCCATCAGCTTGGCCTGGGTGAGCAGGTAGCCGTTGACGCCGGTGAGGATGGCGGCGGTGCCGATGCCGACCAGGACCAGGCGGCCGCCGTGGAGTCCGTCCCGCCAGGCCAGCCCGCAGACGGCCGCCCCGGTGAGCACGCCGCCGGCCACCGCTCCCCCGGCCAGCGCGAGGCTGCCGCCGCCGGCCACCACCACGGTCAGGGCGCCGCAGGCGGCGCCCTGGGTGAAGCCGAGGACGTCCGGGCTGCCGAGCGGGTTGCGCACCAGGGACTGGAACAGCGCCCCGGCCAGCGCCAGCGCGGCGCCGACCAGCAGGGCGGTGACCACCCGGGGCAGCCGCAGCTCGTTGACGATGAAGTCCTGGGCCGGGGTGCCGCCGCCGGTGAGCGCGCGGAGCACCTCGCCCGGGCTGAGCGGGTAGTCGCCGCTGCCCAGCGCCAGCACGCCGACCAGCGCCGCGAGCAGCGTGCAGCCGATCCCGGCCGCGAGGGCGCGGTAGCGGAAGCGCAGCGACCACCCCAGCCGGGGGATGCGGATCGTGGTCATACCCGGGCCACCTTTCCGCGGCGGGCGAAGTAGAGGAAGAACGGCCCGCCGAGGACGGCGGTGACCACACCGACCTGCACCTCGCCGGGGCGGCCGAGCACCCGGCCGAGCACGTCGGCGCCGAGGAAGAGGGCCGGCGCGAGCACGACGCTGTACGGGAAGAGCCAGCGCAGGTCGGGGCCGGTGAGGGCGCGGACCAGGTGCGGCACCATCAGGCCGACGAAGACGATCGGCCCGCAGGCCGCCGTGGCGGCGCCGCAGAGCAGTGTGACCGTGAGGATGGCGGCGGCGCGCACGGCGGCGGGCCGGGCGCCGAGCGCCTTGGCGGCCTCGTCGCCGAGGGCCAGCGCGTTGAGCGGTCGGGCCGTCAGCAGGGCGAGCAGCAGGCCGGCCGCGACGAAGGGCAGCACCTTGAGGACGGTCTCCGGGCGGGCGTCGGCCAGCGAGCCGACGGTCCAGAACCGCATCCGGTCCATCGAGGTGGTGTCGAGCAGCATCACGGCGCTGACGTAGGAGTACAGCGTGGCGTTGAGCGCCGCGCCGGCCAGCGCCAGCCGTCCGGGGGTGGCGGCCCGGCCTCCGCCGACGACGTAGACGGCCACCGAGACGGCGGCCGCCCCGGCGAGCGCGAACCAGACGTACCCCGCGAAGGTGGCCACGCCCAGCAGCGAACTGGCCGTCACCACGGCGGCGGAGGCGCCCGCGTTGATGCCGAGCAGTCCGGGGTCGGCCAGCGGGTTGCGGGTGAGGGCCTGCATCACGGCTCCGGCCAGGCCCAGGCCCGCGCCGACCAGCAGGCCGAGGAGGGTGCGCGGCAGGCGCATCCCGTGCACGACGGTGTGCTCGGGGCTGCCGGGGTCGAGCAGGCCGTGCCAGGCCTGGGCGGGGGTCAGCTCCTTGGCGCCGACCGCCAGGCTCAGGGCGGCGACGGCGGTCAGCAGCAGGACGGCCGCCAGCAGGCCGCCGGTCCGCAGGCCGGTCCGGCGCCGGGTGCCGGACGCCGCCGGCGCCGTGGGACCGGGCCCGGCCGGGGCACCCGGGGCGTCGACCACCCGCCCGGGCGGGGGCGATGACTTGGTGTCGGACACGTCGGCGACTCCGGGCTCGGCGGCGGGCGGGCGGGGCGGCCGCGGTCGTGACGAGGACCCCCGCGCCCTGGACGGCAACTAAGGTTAGGTTAACCTATCTTCCGCATGGCCCCCGGCCTCGGTACGGCCCGGCTCGGCCGTGCCCGTCGACTCCCCCCGAACACCCGCGAGAGAGACACCGTGACGCACTCCAGAACAGCTCGTCAGTTCACCCGCCGCGGCATGCTCGCCGCCGGTGGCGCAACCGCGCTCGGCGCCGTGTTGGCCGCCTGCGGGAGCGGCGGCTCCAAGGACGCCCCGGCCTCCTCCGGCTCGGCCGGGGCCGCCGGGAAGAACGGCCCCTGGACGTTCACCGACGACCAGCCCAGGACCCTCTCCCTCCCGAACACCCCCAAGCACGTCGTCGCCTTCACCGGCGCCGCCGCCGCCCTGGTGGACTTCGGGGTGGACGCGCGGATCGTCGGCGTCTTCGGCGAGACCAGGACCGCCGACGGCAAGGCCGACCCGCAGGCCGGCGACCTGGCCGTGGACAAGGTCGAGGTCCTGGGCAACGCCTGGGGCGAGTTCAACATCGAGAAGTACGCGGCGCTCCAGCCCGATCTGCTGGTCACCCACATGTACGACCCGGGCGCCTACTGGTACGTGCCGGACGAGAGCAAGGACAAGATCCTCAAGGTCAACCCGAACGTCGCCGCGATCACCGTGGCCCGGGTGCCGATGACCCAGCCGATCGAGCACTACGCCAAGCTCGCGGAGTCCCTCGGCGCCGACCTGGGCGCCAAGAAGGTCACCGACGCCAAGGCCCGGTTCGAGGCCGCCGCCGAGAGCGTGCGCCAGGCCGCCAAGGCCGCCGGCGGGATCAAGGTGCTGGCCTGCTCCGGCAGTGCCGACCTGTTCTACGCCTCCAACCCCAAGATCAGCACCGACCTGATGTACTTCGCCCAGCTCGGTGTGGACATCATCGTCCCGGACAAGCTGGACACCGGCGGCTACTACGAGGGCCTCAGCTGGGAGAACGCCGGCAAGTACGCGGCCGACCTGCTCCTGCTCGACGACCGCAGCACCGCCCTGCAGCCCCAGGACCTCGGCGGCAAGCCCGCCTGGGGCCAACTGCCCGCCGTGAAGGCGGGTCAGATCACGCCGTGGAGCTCGGTCCCCCGCTTCTCCTACGCCGGCGCGGCCCCGCTCCTGGAGCGCCTGGCCAAGGCCCTCCAGTCCGCCAGGAAGGTCAGCTGATCACGATGACCCGAGAGGGCGAGGTCGGGGCGGCCCCCGACGACCCGGGCCTGGTCTCCGGCCAGTTCCGCTTCTTCGACGCACAGGTGGTGCGCACCCGGCGGCTCGGCCCGACGCTGACCAGGATCACCTTCGGCGGGCCCCCGCTGGCCGGGCTCGCCTCGGGCGGGCGGGACCAGAGCTTCTCGCTCTTCCTCCCCCACCCCGGGCAGGAGGCCCCGCTGCTGCCGGACCGCACCGGGGAAGGCTGGTACCGGGCCTGGCAGGCGCTGCCCGAGGACGAACGGGCCGTGCTGCGCTCCTACACGATCCGCGCCCAGCGCCGGAACCCGGACGAGGTGGACGTGGACTTCGCCCTGCACGGCACCGGCCCGGACGACCCGCCCGGCACCGCCGGACCGGCCTCGCGCTGGGCCGCCGGGGCCGCGCCGGGCGACCGGGTGGTGCTGCTCGGACCGGCCTTCGCGGACAACCGCAGCGTCGGCTTCCGTCCGCCCGCCGACACCGACTGGGTGCTGCTGGCCGCCGACGAGACGGCACTGCCCGCCCTCGGCGGCATCCTGGACCACCTGCCGGCCGACACCGTGGTCCGCGCCTGGATCGAGGTGCCGCACCCGCAGGACATCCAGGCCCTGCCCAGCCACCCGGACTTCCGGATCACCTGGCTGGTGCGCCGGTCAGGGGACGGCGGCAGCCCGCTGGCCGAGGCGCTGCGCACGGCCGACCTGCCCGGCGGCACGCCGTACGCGTGGCTGGCGGGCGAAGCCGGCACCGTCCGGGCGCTGCGCCGGCACCTCGTCCGGGAGGTCGGGGTCGACCGCGCCCGGGTGGAGTTCTCCGGGTACTGGCGCCGGGGCACCTCCGAGGAGCAGCTCCGCGCGGAGGCCCTTGCCGCCGCCACGGCCTGACCGACCGCCACACCGCCGCAAGGCCCGTCCCCGCAGCCGGGGGCGGGCCTTCGCACTGCCCAAAACTTAGGATAGGCTTACCTAAGTCGAGCGGAACTGACCATTCCTGCCCGTTCTTCACCGTTTTCCTGCCATCTGCCGCGCCCGCATGACAGTTGAGGACTGAATCGATGAGCTTCCAAGGACCTGCCATCCAGACCCGGCCGGCCGGCAGCGCGGTGCGCGCGCGACAGCACCTCTTCAACGACCGCACCCTCGCCTCGTACCGGGACTCACTGGCCGCCGGGGTGGAGCGGGTCAGCGACCGGATGGCCCGCACCGACCGGCCGTTCAGCGGGATCACCCCGCAGCAGCTGGCCCCGGAGATCGTGGACATCGACCTCGACCGCCCGCTGGAGGACCCGGCGGCCGCACTGGACGAGCTGGAGGACGTCTACCTGCGCGACGCGGTGTACTTCCACCACCCGCGCTACCTCGCCCACCTGAACTGCCCCGTGGTGATCCCCGCCCTGCTCGGCGAGGCCGTCCTCACCGCCGTCAACTCCTCGCTGGACACCTGGGACCAGAGCGCCGGCGGCACCCTGATCGAGCGCCGCCTGATCGACTGGACGGCCGGCCGGATCGGCTTCGGAGTGGACGCCGACGGCGTCTTCACCAGCGGCGGCAGCCAGTCCAACCTCCAGGCCCTGCTGCTGGCCCGCGAGGAGGCGCTCACCGCCGCCCGCACCGTCGAGGAGCGCACCGCCCTGCTGCCCCGGCTGCGCGTCCTCGCCTCCGAGGCCGGGCACTTCAGCGTCCAGAAGTCCGCCAAGCTGCTCGGGCTGAGCCCGGACGCCGTCATCACCGTGCCCACCGGCGCCGACCGCCGGATGGACACCGCCGTCCTCGCCCGCGAGCTGGAGCGCTGCCGCACCGAGGGCCTGCCGGTGCTGGCCGTGGTGGCCACCGCCGGGACCACCGACTTCGGCACCATCGACCCGCTGCCGGCGATCGCCGACCTGTGCGAGCAGGCCGGGGTCTGGCTGCACGTGGACGCCGCCTACGGCTGCGGGCTCCTGGTCTCCCCGACCCGACGGCACCTGCTCGACGGCATCGAACGGGCCGACTCCGTCACCGTCGACTACCACAAGTCATTCTTCCAGCCCGTCAGTTCGAGCGCCCTGGTGGTCAGCGACAGTGCGGTGCTGCGGCACGCCACCTACCACGCCGACTACCTCAACCCGGCCCGGATGGTCGAGCAGCGCATCCCCAACCAGGTCGACAAGTCGATCCAGACCACCCGCCGCTTCGACGCCCTCAAGCTCTGGCTGACCCTGCGCATCATGGGCGCGGACGCCGTCGGCAGCCTCTTCGACGAGGTGGTCGACCGGGCCGCCGCCGCCTTCGACCTGCTGAGCACCGACCCGCGCTTCGAGGTCGTCACCAGGTCGCAGCTGTCCACCGTCGTCTTCCGCTACCGCCCGGCCGGCGAACCGGACGGCGAGCACCTGGACCGCGCCAACCTGCACGCCCGGGAGGCCCTGGCCGCCTCCGGCGAGGCCGTGGTCGCGGGCACCAAGGTCGACGGCCGCCACTACCTCAAGTTCACCCTGCTCAACCCCGAGACCTCGCTCGACGACATCGCGCACGTCCTCGAACTGCTCGCCGGGCACGCCGCAGGCCTCCTGGCCGAACCTGCCGCCGCCTGAAACCGCCGCCGCCCCCGCCCCTCCCGTACCACCGCCTGCCACCGGAGACGCCCGTGTCCACCCATGACTTCATAGCGATCGGACTCGGCCCCTACAACCTGGGCCTCGCCTGTCTGACCGCGCCGATCGAGGACCTCGACGGCCTGTTCCTGGAGGAGAAGGGCCAGTTCGACTGGCACCCCGGGATGCTGCTGGACTTCGCCACCCTGCAGACCCCCTTCATGGCCGACCTGGTGACACTGGCCGACCCCACCTCACCGTTCTCCTTCCTCAACTACCTGAAGGAGAACGGGCGCCTCTACCCCTTCTACATCCGCGAGCAGTTCTACCCGGTGCGCGCCGAGTACAACGCGTACTGCCGCTGGGCCGCCGGGAAGCTGGACTCGGTGCGCTTCGGCCACCACGTCACCCTGGTCGAGTACGACGAGGCCGAGGGCCTCTACACCGTCACCGCCACCACCGCCGAGGGCACCGCCAGCTACCGCGCCCGGCACCTGGTGCTCGGCACCGGCACCCCGCCGCACCTGCCCGAGGCCTGCCGGGACCTGGGCGGCGACCTGGTGCACAACTCCGGTTACCTGGAAGCCAAGGCCGCGCTCCAGCGCAAGCGGAGCATCACCGTGGTCGGCAGCGGCCAGAGTGCGGCCGAGATCTACTACGACCTGCTGGCCGAGACCGAGGTGCACGGCTACAAGCTGAACTGGGTGACCCGCTCGCCCCGGTTCTTCCCGCTGGAGTACACCAAGCTCACCCTGGAAATGACCTCCCCCGAGTACGTGGACTACTTCCACGCCCTGCCGGAGGAGACCCGCTACCGCCTGGAGGCGGAGCAGAAGGGGCTGTTCAAGGGCATCGACGCCGACCTGATCAACAGCATCTACGACCTGCTGTACCAGAAGAGCGTCTCGGGCCCCGTGCCCACCCGGCTGTTCACCCACACCGCCCTGGAGACGGCCGGCTGGGACGAGGCCACCGGCCGCTACACCCTCGGCCTGCACCACGCCGAGCAGCAGCGCGGCTTCACCCTGGAGACCGAGGGCCTGGTCCTGGCCACCGGGTACAGGTACACCGCCCCCGCCTTCCTCACCCCGGTGCTCGACCGCATCCGGCACGACGCGCACGGGCGCTTCGACGTCGCCCGCAACTACAGCATCGACACCACCGGCCGGGGGATCTTCCTCCAGAACGGCGGCACCCACACCCACAGCATCACCTCGCCCGACCTCGGCATGGGCCCGTACCGCAACTCGTGGATCGTCCGCGAGCTGACCGGCCGCGAGGTCTACCCGATCGAGAAGTCCATCGCCTTCCAGGAGTTCGGCGCCCCCGAGGGGCTGGTCGCATGACCGCCACCGACCTCCGGTACACCCGCACCGACGAGCGGCTCGGGGAGTTCGCCGTCCGCCCGCTGGACCTCGACGAGGACGCGGCCCTGCTGCACGCCTGGGTCACCCACCCCAAGGCCGCCTACTGGATGATGCAGGGGCTGTCCCCGGACGAGGTGACCGCCGAGTACCGCAAGATCGTCGAACACCCCGACCACGACGCCTTCATCGGCCTCTGGCAGGGCCGCCCGGCGTTCCTGCTGGAGCGCTACGACCCGACCCGGGTCGAGCTGGTCGGCCTGTACGACGCGCTCCCCGGCGACGTCGGCATGCACTTCCTCTGCCCCGCCACCGAGCAGCCGGTGCACGGCTTCACGCTGGCCGTGATCACCACCGTGGTCGGCTTCGTGCTGGCCGACCCGGCCGCCCGCCGCGTCGTCGTCGAGCCGGACGTGCGCAACACGGCCGTCCACGCGCTCAACGCCGCCGTCGGCTTCGTCCCCCACGGCCCGATCACCAAGCCCGAGAAGGAGGCACTGCTCAGCATCTGCACCCGCGAACGGTTCCTCGCCGCCACCACCGGAGCCCGCCCATGACCACCACCGACCGACACGTCGCCCACCTGCGGCCGGACACCTGGGCCGAGGCCAACCGCCGACTGGTCCGCAAGGCGCTCGCGGAGTTCGCCCACGAGCGGCTGCTGACCCCCGAGCCGACGGCCGACGGCCGCTACCGGGTGCGCTCCGACGACGGCACCGTCGAGTACCGCTTCACCGCCCGGCTGCTCCGGCTCGACCACTGGCAGATCCCCGCCGACTTGGTCACCCGCCACCGCGGGGAGGACGAACTGCCCCTCGACGCGGTGGACTTCTTCATCGAGCTGCGCTCGGCCCTCGGCCTTTCCGACCAGGTCCTGCCGGTTTACCTCGAGGAGATCACCTCCACCCTGGCCGGGACCGCCTACAAGCTGGACCGCGACGAGCCGACCGCCGCCGAGCTGGCCGGGGCCGACTTCCAGGCGATCGAGACCGGGATGACGGAGGGCCACCCGGGCTTCGTCGCCAACAACGGCCGGATCGGCTTCGACGGCGAGGAGTACCACCGCTACGCCCCCGAGGCGGCGCACCCGCTGCGCCTGGTCTGGCTGGCGGCGCAGCGCGCCCACTCGGTCTTCACCTGCGGCGCCGACACCGACTACGAGCGCCACCTCGCCCAGGAGCTGAGCCAGGCCGAGCGGGACCGCTTCGCGGCGGTGCTCACCGGCCTCGGGCTCGACCCGGCCGACTACCACCTGCTGCCCGTGCACCCCTGGCAGTGGGAGAACCGGATCTCCGTCACCTTCGCCGGGGAACTCGCCGCCCGCCGCCTGGTGCTGCTCGGCGAGGGCGACGACGAGTACCTCGCCCAGCAGTCGATCCGCACCTTCTTCAACACGAGCAACCCGGGCCGGCACTACGTCAAGACCGCCATCTCGGTGCTCAACATGGGCTTCATGCGCGGCCTGTCCGCCGCCTACATGGAGGCCACCCCGGCGATCAACGACTGGCTGGCCGGACTGGTCGAGCAGGACGAGGTGCTGCGCGGCACCGGCCTGACGATCATCCGCGAGCACGCGGCGATCGGCTACCGGCACCGGCAGTTCGAGGCCGCCACCGACCGGTACTCCCCGTACCGCAAGATGCTGGCCGCGCTCTGGCGGGAGAGCCCGGTGCCCTCGCTCGCCCCGGGCGAGCGCCTCGCCACCATGGCCTCGCTGCTGCACACCGACCGCTGGGGCGGCTCGCTGGCCGCCGCGCTGGTCGAGCGGTCCGGGCTCGCTCCCGAGGCGTGGCTGCGCCGCTACCTGGACGCCTACCTCACCCCGCTGCTGCACAGCTTCTACGCCCACGACCTGGCCTTCATGCCGCACGGCGAGAACGTCATCCTCGTGCTGGACGAGGCCGGCACCGTGCAGCGGGCGATCTTCAAGGACATCGCCGAGGAGATCGTGGTGATGAACCCGGAGGCGGAACTGCCCGAGCCCGTCCGGCGGATCCGGGCCGACGTCCCCGACCACATGAAGCTGCTGTCGATCTTCACCGACGTCTTCGACTGCTTCTTCCGCTACCTCGCGGCCACCCTGGACGAGGCCGGGACGCTGCCCGAGGACGCCTTCTGGCGCACCGTCGCCGAGGTGGTGGCCGACTACCGGGCCCGGGTGCCCGAGCTGGCCGAGAAGTTCGAGCGCTTCGACCCCTTCACCGAGGCGTTCCCGCTCTCCTGCCTCAACCGCCTCCAACTGCGCGACAACCAGCAGATGGTGGACCTGGCCGACCCGTCGGCCGCCCTCCAGCTGGTCGGCGACCTGGTCAACCCGATCGCGCCGTACGCGCCGGTCCGCCGGTGACGGTGCAGGCCGTCGGGGCACGGCGGGCGGGGAGCGGCGGGGCGCCGCTCCCCGCCCGCTGGCTGGTCCTGGCCGTGGCCTGCCTGGCCCAGCTCACGGTCGTCCTCGACAACACGGTGCTCAACGTCGCGGTGCCCACCCTGGGACGGGCCCTGGACGCCGACACCGCCGACATCCAGTGGATCGTCAACGCCTACTCGCTCGTCCAGGCCGGACTGCTGCTGCCCGCCGGCGCCGCCGCCGACCGCTACGGGCGCAGGCGGCTGCTGATCATCGGGCTGCTGGTCTTCGGCGGCGGCTCGCTGGCCGCCGGACTGGCGTGCTCCACCGCGCAGTTGACCGCCGCCCGGGCCGTGATGGGAGTGGGCGGCGCCTTCCTGCTCACCACCACGCTCGCCGTGGTGGTGCAGGTCTTCGACGCGTCGGAGCGGGCCAGGGCGATCGGCGCCTGGGCCGTGGTCAACGCGCTCGGCTTCGCGATCGGGCCGCTGGTCGGCGGCACGCTGCTGGCGCACTTCCACTGGGGCGCGCTCTTCCTGGTCAACCTGCCGGTGGTGCTGGTCGCACTGGTCGGCGCCCGCCTGCTGGTGCCCGAGTCCAGGGAACCCGGCGGAGGCCGCCCCGACCTGGCCGGGGCGCTGCTCTCCACCGCCGGAGTCACCGCCCTGGTGTACGCCGTGACGGCCGGGCCGGACCACGGCTGGGCCTCGGCCGGGGTGCTGGCGCCCGCCGCCTGCGGCCTGGCGGTCCTGGCGGCCTTCGTCCGCTGGGAGCACCGTGCCCCGGCCCCGATGCTGGATCCGGCCTTCTTCCGCGACCGCCGGTTCGCCGGTGCCGTCACCGGGGTGCTGCTGATCACCTTCGGCAGCGCGGGCGGGCTCTTCCTGCTCTCCCAGCAACTGCAGTCCGTCCGGGGCTGGTCGGCGCTGGAGACCGGGCTGCGGATGGCGCCCTTCGCGCTGGCGGTGGTCGTGCTCAACCTGACCGGGGTGGCGGCCCGCCTGCTGGCCCGGCTGGGCCGGCCGGCGGGCATCGCGCTCGGGATGAGCATGCTCGCGGGCGGGTTCGCGCTCGCGGCCCTCGCACCGACCGGCGGCTACGGCCGACTGCTCGCCGGACTGCTGCTGATGGGCGCGGGCTGTGCGCTGGCGAACCCGGCCATCGTGGAGGCCGTGCTCTCCTCGCTGCCGCCGCAGCGGGCCGGGGCGGGCGCCGGGATCGACGGCGCGATGGCGGAGGTCGGGGCGAGCCTCGGAGTCGCCGCGCTCGGCGCGGTGCTGAGCGCCCGCTTCGGTGCCGGGCTGCCGCCCGCCCTGACCGGAGCCGGCTCCCTGACCGAGGCGCTGGCCGCCGCCCACTCCCCGGCGGAGGCCACCGCGGCCGTCACGGCCTTCGGTGACGCCGCCCGGACCGCCCAACTCACCGGCGCGGCGGCCGTCCTGGTCGGTGGCCTGGCCACCGCCTGGCTGCTCGGCCGCGCCGAGCGGCGGCACTGACGGCTCGACGGCGGTGTCCCCTGCGCCCCCACCGGGCACGGCCGTCGCCCTCCTGGCTGCCGGTACCGCGTCGGCACGGCGCGGGCGCCCGGGAAATCCGGTTGCCGGGGAGGCTTGGATGGGGGGATGAGGCAGCGGAGTGGGCGGGTGACGCCGACGGTGTACGTGTCGGTGGACGTGGAGGCGGACGGGCCGATTCCGGGGCCGTTCTCGATGGTGAGCTTCGGGGCGGTGGTGGCCGGATGGCACGACGGGGCGGGGTTCCGGCGGGCGGAGCCGGGCGCGGCGGCAGCGTTCTACCGGGAGCTGCGGCCGATCTCCGAGGAGTACGACCCGCGGGCGCTGGCGGTGTCGGGGCTGGAACGGGCCGCGCTGGAGGCGGGCGGCGCCGACCCCCAGGTCGCGCTGCGGGAGTTCCGGCAGTGGTTGGAGCAGCTGCGGACCGGCCCCGAAGGGTTGCGGTACCGGCCGGTGATGGTGGCCTACCCGGCCGTGTACGACTGGCAGTTCCTGTACTGGTACCTGATGCGGTTCACCGGGGCCAGCCCGTTCGGGCACTCGGGGTGCCTGGACCTGAAGACGCTGTACGCGGCGCGGGCCGGTGTGCCGTTCGCCGGCATCGGGAAGCGGTCGATGCCGGCGGAGCTGCTGCCGGACCTCCCCCACACCCACCACGCCCTGGACGACGCCCGGGAGCAGGCGGTGCTGTTCGCGAACCTGTGGGAGTGGGCCGGGCCCATGCGGGGGTGAGGGCCCACGCGGGGCCCTGCGCGGGGTGAAGGGCCCATGCGGGGGTGGGGCCCTACTCGGGGGTGAGGGCCAGCACGGCGAGGTCGTCGGCGAGCAGGCCGGCGTACTGGTGGACGTCCTGGGCCAGGAACGAGACCACCCGGTCGGGCGCGGTGCTGCCCAGGGCGGCCAGGCGCGGGGCCAGCGGGTAGAAGACGCCGGTGGCATCACGGGCCTCGCTGACGCCGTCGGTGTAGAGCAGGACGGTGTGGCCCCGGGCCAGGGCGACGGTGGTCGGCTTGGCCGGTTCGTCCTCGGGACCGAGCTGGCCGAGGCCGAGCGGCAGTTCCTCGGCGCAGGCGACCGGCGCGATGGTGCCCCTGGAGAGCAGCAGCGGGGTGGTGTGACCGCGGTTGACGATCTCCACGCAGTCGGCGCCCGGCCGGTACTGGAGCAGGACGGCGGTGGCGAAGAGCTCGTCGTCGCCGCCGTCCGCCGCGTCCCGCAGGACGGCGCGGTCCAGCTGGTCGGCGAGCTCGACCAGGCCCGGGGTGTCGTGCGCGGCCGCCCGGAACGCCCCGAGCACGTCGGCCACCGTACGGACCGCGCCGAGGCCCTTGCCGCGGACGTCGCCGAGCAGCACCCGGACGCCGAAGCGGGTGTCGCACACCTCGTACAGGTCCCCGCCGACCAGCATCTCGGCCTGGGCCGGGCGGTAGAGCCCGGCCACCCGCAGGCCGCCGACCCGCTCGGGCACCGGCCGGAGCACGGTGCGCTGGAGGGTCTCGGCGACCGTACGAGCCTGGAGCAGGCTGTGCGACTGCCGGGTGCGCTGCCAGGACAGGGCGGTGCCCATCACTCCGGAGAGCAGGGTGGCGATGTAGACCCAGACGTGGTGCTGCTCGTCGATGTGGCCGGCGCGCAGGGCCAGCAGGATCTGCAACCCGAGCGAGCCGGCGGTGGCGGCCCCGGTCAGCACCGGCCCGTAGCTGAAGGCGGCCACCACCGGCAGGGCGGTCAGCAGGAAGCCGGCGGCGACCGCGTCCGGGACGACGGCCTCGGCGATCAGGTCCAGGACGAGCAGCAGGACCGGCAGCCAGGGCACCCAGCGCGGCACCCGGGGCTTCACGGCCACGGGCTGCGGCGGGCGGGGTGCTGCTGGCACGGCGGGGGCCTCCTGGCTGGCCGGTCGGGCCGGTCCGGGCCGGGATGAGGGGTCCGGAACGACCGGTCCGGATCGGCCGGCCCGGATCGGCCGGCGGGAGGCCGGGAGCGGAACGACTGAACCCGGCCGGACCGAACCGGACGGACCGGACCGGGACGACGGGACCGGAATGACCCGGTTCGTCCCTCCATGCTCCCCCACTCGGACGCGATCCGGGAGACCGCCCGTACGCGGGCGGTCAGCCGGGGTCGGCCGAGGCCGACCGCGCCCGACGGGGCTCAGCGCAGGGTCACCGGCAGGGTCTCGAAACCGCGCAGCACCAGGCGGTCCCGACGGGTCGCAGCCCCGCCCCGGGCGAGCCGGGGGAAGCGGTCGAGCAGCGCGGGCACCGCGATCTCGCCCTCCAGCCGGGCCAGCTGGGAGCCCAGACAGAAGTGCTGGCCGCCGCCGAAGCTGAGCGGCTGGCTGTCGGTGCGGGTCGGGTCGAACACCTCGGGCCGGGCGTAGCGGGACGGATCGTGGTTGGCCGCGCCGATCAGCAGCGTCAGCCCGCTGCCCGGCGGGAGGGGCACGCCCTCGACGGCCAGTCCCGGCTCCAGCGCGACCCGGCCGGTGGCCTGGACCGGGGAGTCGAAGCGCAGCACCTCGTCGGTGAAGCCGGCCGGGGTGACCGCGCCGCTGCGCAGCGCGGCCGCCACCTCGGGATGGCGGAACAGCAGGGCGAGGCCGTTGCCCAGCAGGTTGGTGGTGGTCTCGAAGCCGGCCACCAGCAGCAGCACCAGGTTGGCCAGCAGCTCCTCGGCGGAGAGCCGCCCGCCGTCCTCGGCGGCGATCCGGGCCAGGTCACTGACCAGGTCGTCCTGCGGGCGGGCCAGCCGCTCGGCGGCCAGCTCGGTGAAGTACCCGGACAGCTCGTCGGCGGCCCGGTCCGCGGCGTCCAGCTCGTCTAGGTCCTGGATGATCTCCAGCGCGACGGTCAGGTCGGAGGCGAGGTCGCGGAAGCGGTAGCGGTCCCGGTCGGGGACGCCGAGCAGCTCGCAGATCACCCCGACCGGCAGCCGGAAGGCGAAGGCGTCCATGAAGTCGACCGGCGAGCCGTCCGCGCCCTGCTCGGCCATGCCGTCCAGCAGCCGGTCCACCGCTGCCTCGACGGCCGGTCGCAGCGCGGCGACCCGGCGGGCGGTGAAGACGGAGGCGATCAGCGAGCGGACCCGGGGCTGGTCGGGCGCGTTGCGCTGGAGGATCGAGCGGCCGAACAGGGCCAGCGAGGAGTGCGAGGCGAACTCCGGGGCCAGCCCGGCCATCATGTCGGCGGTGGCGACGCCGAAGGCGGGGGTGCGCAGCACCTTGTTGACCGCCGCGTAGCCGCTCACCACGTACATCCCGTCCCCCGCCGGGACGACCGGGCCCAGCTCGTGCGCCCTCGCGTACAGCGGGTACGGGTCCGTCCTGACCTCCGGGGTCATCAGCTGCTCGATGATCGCCGCGCCGTCCATCCGGTGCTCCCCTCCGATGACGATGGTTCCTGGTCGGTGAACCACCGGCGGGCGTGGCGGAGTTCCCGTACGGATGGCCGGGCTGCCCGCGCTCGCTCGGCCGGCGGGCACGGGAGGGCTCGGCCGGCGAGCGGGCGAGTTCGGCAGGCGGTCCGGGCGTGCGGGGTCCGACGGGCCGGCGGGCACGGGAAGGCTCGCTAGGCTGGCGGGCATGGAGATCTGGATCAACCCGCGCTGCAGCAAGTGCCGGACGGCGCTGAGCGAGCTGGACGCCGCCGGAATGGAGTACACCGTGCGGCGCTACCTGGAGGACCCGCCGACGGTGGCCGAGCTGGAGGAGGTCCTGGAGCGCCTCGGCCTCGAGCCGTGGGACATCACCCGCACCGACGAGCAGATCGCCAAGGACCTGGGGATGAAGGAGTGGCCCCGGGAGGCCGCCGAGCGGGGGCGCTGGATCGCGGCGATGGCCGAGCACCCGGTGCTGATCCAGCGTCCGATCATCACCGCGGACGACGGGCACGCCGTCGTGGCCCGCACCCCCGAGGCGCTCGGGTCCGTCCTGCCGTAGGCACCGGGAGCAGCCGTCCGGTCCGTTCAGTGGAGCCGGGTGGTCTCCACCGGCCGACCGGGGTGCCAGTTGTCGACCAGCAGGTGGTCGCCCTCCACCCGGGTGTGCACCACCTGGTGGAGGTCCAGCCGGAACAGGTGGAACGGGGTCGGCGGCGGCTCGGGCAGCTCGGCCGAGAAGGCGGCGATCTCGTCCTCGTCGGTGACCTCCACCGCCCGGCCGGAGAGCTTGGAGTCCCCGCCCGCCATGGTCTCGTCACCCGGGTGCGAGTGCAGCGCGAACCGGGCGTCGCGCTGCAGGTCACGGGCCTTGACCGCGTGGTGCATCGACCCGAGCCAGGCGTCGGCGCCGACGAAGTCGACCTCCGTCCCGCTCACCCGGGGTGAACCGTCCTTGCGCAGCGTCGCCAGGACGTGGTGCTTGTTCGCCTCGAACCGGGCCCGGACCAGGGCCGCGAGTTCCGGTGCTTCGTCCTCGAAATCCTGCCAGGTAGCCATGGCGCCAGTCTGGCAGCCGGCACCGACAACCGACACCGATGACGCCGGGGGCGGGGACACGGCACCGGTCGGCGGGGCGGCGGACGGTGGACGGCGCCGAGTGGGGACGCCCGGTGGCCGGCGGCCGGTGGGGGGCGCCCGGTGTCGGCGGCCGGTGCCACACTGGCGGGGTGACCACCACGACCACGTACATCGCGTTCCTGCGGGCCGTCAACGTCGGCGGCCGGACGGTGCGGATGGAGCGGCTTCGGGCGCTCTTCGCCGAGTTGGGGCTGGGGAACGTCCGTTCCTACATCCAGAGCGGCAACGTCTTCTTCGACACCGACGAACCGGACCGCGCCGCGCTGACCCGGCGCATCGAGCAGCACCTGGAGCAGGCGCTCGGCTACCCGGTGCCGGTGCTGCTGCGGACGGTCGACGAGGTGGCCGCCCTGCTGGCGGCCGAGCCGTTCCGCGGTGTCGAGGTGACGCCGGACGTCCGCCTCGTGATCGCCTTCCTCACCGAACCGCTGCCGGCCGACTTCCCCCTCCCCCGCCGCTCGCCGAAGGGCGACGTCGAGGTGATCGGCGCCGACCCCGGGGCCGCGTACGTCGTGATCCACCTCCAGAACGGCAAGTGGGTCACCAAGGACATGTTCGGCAAGGCCTACCGGGGCTCGGCCACCTCCCGCTTCCTGCACACCACGGAGAAGATCCTGGCGGCCGCCCGCAAGGCCTGACCGGCCTTCCTTCCCTGGAGGACTGACGGCCCGTCGGGCCCCGCGGGCGGCGGGCGCGCGGGAACCGCGCCCCCGCTCCGGGCGTCTGGAGTGCAGTGACGACGTACGAACCGCGCGCCGGGGGCCGGTGCGATCTGGACAGTCGGAACCGGCCGGTCCGACAATCGCGCCATGACGCTGCCTGAACTCCCGGCCGGCCTGGCCCGGCCCTCCGACGCCGAGCGGGAAGCGGCGCTCGGGGTGCTGCGGGAGGGCGCGGGCAGCGGCCGGCTGTCGCACGACACCTTCCTCGGCCGGATGGAGGTCGTCCTCCGGGCGACCAGCCGGAGCGAGTTGGACGCGGCGGTCGCCGGCCTGCCCACCGACGGCCCGGTGGAACGCTTCGTGCTGCGGGCGGTCGGCCGGGTGTCCGCCTTCGGCGACCGCCTGAACCGCGCCTGGCGCACCGAGCGGCTACCCGGGCTGACCCTCCCGCTGGCCGGGGCCGGACGGTTGACGATCGGGCGGCTCCCCGGCTCGGGGCTGCGGCTGCACGACCCGTCGGTCTCCCGCCACCACGCGGAGCTGCGGCACGAGAACGGCGGCTGGGTGCTGTACGACCTGGGTTCGACCAACGGCACCCATGTGAACGGTCGGCGGATCGCGGGCGGGGTGCCGGTCCGGCCGGGCGACCAGGTGCGGTTCGGCAACCTGGAGTTCCGGCTCGCTGCGGACTGAGGCGCACCGGCGGGGGCCGGGACCGGATTGTCAGTGGCGGGTGCGAGGATCCGGGTATGACCGAGGAGACGGCGCTCAGCCCCGATGTGCTGCTCGAAGCCCGGGAGCGGGCTCGCGAGTTGATCCGGTGCGGCTTCCAGGAGCCGGACGAGATAGCCGAGTCCCTGGTCGAGGTCCTCGACGACCAGGGGCTGACCCAGGAGGAGGCGGAGCGGATCGTCGCTCCGCTGTGGGCCGAGCGGCTGGCCGAGCAGGCCGGGTGGCCGCGGATCACGGACGTGGACCGGCTGGTGGAGGCCTTCGACGCCCTGGAGGAGCAGGGCGTCGTCACGGCCATGGACTTCACGTGCTGCGCTGGTTGCGGCTACGCGGAGATCGGCGGGGAGGCCGACGAGGACTCGTACGGTTTCGTGTTCTTCCATCAGCAGGACACCGAGGCGGCGGCGGCCGGGCGGGGGTTGATGCTGCGGTACGGCGGCTTCCGCGCCGGGGAGGAGCCGGCCGAGGTGTCGGAGCGGCGGACGGTGGAGGTCGGTCGGGCCGTGGTGGCTGCCCTGGAGGCGGTCGGGCTTGCGGTGGAGTGGGACGGCTCGCCGCACACCGCGATCCTGGTCGCTCCGCTGGAGTGGCTCAACCGCCTGCCCGAGTAGGCGCCGCCGTGGGCGCGGGAAGGGGCGCGGGGAGGGGCGCCGGGGACGGCACCGCGTGCGCCCGCCGAGGAGGCGCGGACGGTGCGGCGCGGGGAGGACGGTACCCGTGGGGCGCCGGGGAAGGATCCGGTGGACGCGCTGTGCGGGCTCAGGGATGCCCTCGGCCCGCGCCACGCGCGTAGACGGACGGCCCGCGAAAAGGCCCCCGGGTCAGTCGCGGATTCCCGCCGGCCCGCCGCCGAGGCCCTCTCCGAAGATGCTCAGGTTCCTGCGGGGCGCCGCCCCGCGGTCGACCGCCTCGCCGTCCAGGTCCCCCGAGGCTCCCCAGAGCGGCGCCGTGCAGCGCTGGTAGGTCGCCTGCCAGTGCGGCCAGTTGCGGGCCACGTCGTCGTCGCACTCGGCCAGCAGCCGCTCGACCACCGCCGGCTCCACGCCGTCCAGCAGCCAGGCCAGCGCGTCCGCCGCGCCCGGGCCCTCCGCCGAGCGCAGCACGTCGAGCAGCTCGGCCAGGCCGCCGAGTCGGGAGTTGCCGGTGACGACCCGCTCCATCCGGGGCAGCAACTGCCGCTCCTCGATCCGCAGATGGGTCTCCAGCCGGGCCGCCAGGTCCTCCATCGCGTACGCGACCGGCCAGGCGCTGCCGGTGTCCCGGCTGGCGATCCGGACCAGCGTGGTGACCCGGGTGAAGGAGTGGTCGAGGTTGTGGTGGTCGGCCTCCAGCCAGTTGAGCAGCAGCCGCAGCTCGGGCGCGAAGCGCCGCACGATCGGCCAGATCCGGGTGTCCTGCTGCTCGTGGTGACAGGTGAGCATCGCGGTCATGAAGGTCCAGTGCCGCAGCAGCGCCTCGCCCTTGTGGTCCTCGTCTGGCTGGAGCAGCCGCAGGGCGTTGGGCAGTCGGGCGAGGTCGCGGCGCAGTGCGGCGTGCACCAGCCGGAGTCCGGCGAACCGGACGGTGGCCGGGTCCTCGTCCGCGGTCCGCCCGTACGCGTCCGTCCCCCGGGAGTCGGCGGCGGGTCCCGCCTGCGCGGGCACGGAGGAGGCGGGCGGGGGGAGCAGACGGATCGGCATGGCACTCTCTTCACGACGTGGCAGGACGGCTGGGGCGGCCCGCGGAGGCCGCCCCAGCCAAGGTGCTCACAGTCGATCAGAAGCGAATCAATGTCCGATTGACGCGCAGGTCACGGGCCTGCGAAGGGCCTGCGCACGGGCGGGAGCCCCCGCCCGCCCACGGCGGCTCCGATCAGTCCGAGGCGGGGCCCGCGAGGTTCTTGGTGAGCCACTGCAGGGTGTCCGGGATCATCTTCTTGAAGTCCGAGGTGAGGTGCTTGCCGCCCGGCTGCTCGTAGTACTCGAGGGACACCGGCGGCACGGCCTTGGCGACCCAGCTCTTGACGACGTCCTTCTCGTAGCCGTTGGCGCCGCCCGCCGTGACGTACATCTTCACGTCGGCCTTGCCCTGGGTGACCAGCACGCTGGGGTTGTTCGCCTGCTTCTCGGCGTCGTGGCCCTTCCACAGGCCGGAGTCGGGGATGAAGTAGCCGTCGATCGGCACCGCCGCCTTGTAGACATCGGGGTGCTGCAGGGCGAGCTTGGCGCTGCAGAAGCCGCCGGTGGAGGCGCCCATCACGCCCCAGCCGTCGCGGCCCTTCAGGGTGCGGAAGTTGGCGCGCACCCAGTCCGGGATGTCCTCGGCCATCCAGGTGCCCATCTTGGGCTGGCCGGGGATGTCGGAGCAGTCCAGCGCGTTCTTCTCGTCGCTGTTGAAGTTCTGCACCGGCATGATCATGATGAACGGGTGGGCCTTGCCGTCCTTGACCAGCCGCGCGTCCTCCTCCTGGATCGGCAGCTGGTTGTCGGTCCAGGTGTTGTAGCCGTTGCTCTGGCCGCCGGCGAAGAGGGTGAGCACCGGGAAGCCGGTCCTGGCGTACTTGGGGTCGTTGTACTCGGGCGGCAGCCAGACCCAGACCTGGCCGGTGACACCGGACTTGGCGCCGGTCACCTTGGTGGTCATGATCGGGCCGGCCGCGGTGTCCCGGGCCTTGTTCAAGGTCGCGGCCGGGCCGGTCGGCATCAGCACCTTCCCGTTGCCGGGCGTGGGCTGCTCGGCGGAGGGCGCGGCGGAGGCGGTGCCGGCGGTGGTCGGGCCGCCTGCGGAGCCGGTCGAGGCCGGGCTGCCGTCCGCGGAGACGTTCCCCTTCCCGCCGCCGGAACTCCCGCAGGCCGCGAGCGAGGCGGCCAGGGCGAGGACGGCGGCGCCGGTCAGGACGGCACGGGAACGGGACGACTGCCTAAGCACGGTGAGGACTCTCCGACCGATGTCACGCCCGGTCCGTCTGACCGGGCGGCGGCCCCCCGGTGGGGCCGGACAGGCCCGGGGGCGCGTCGCTGGTGCGGTCCCCGGGGCGGTGGGCGCACCGACCCTGCCGGAGGCGCACCTTCCTGCGATCTTATGACGTGGGCCGGGGTGGCCCGGTTGCGAGGTCGCCACCGGAAATCCAATGTTTGTTCGTGATCAGGTAAAGGCCTTCACCGCTCCCGTCACTCGGCGGGGGCCGGTCGGCGGGGGCCGGGTCGGGGGGTCCCCCGCCGGGCCGGTCGGAAGGCTCCCTCCCCCGGGGCCCGGTCGGCGGGGGCCACATCCGCCGGACGGTCGGCCCGCCCGCGTTTTGGGCGCTTCGACCAGTGACGGCGGCCCGCGGATCCGCAACGATCTCCTCGGCACGTCCGGAGGGTGACCGCACCCGCCCCCGTCCATCGAGGAGTACGCCATGACCCGAGAGACCGCAGTCCCGCCTGGTGCCGGCGCCCCGGGAGCCACCGGCACCGCCGGCGTCGCCGTCGTCACCGGGGCCGGCAGCGGAGTCGGCCGGGCCGTCGCGGTCGAGCTGGCCGCGGCCGGCTGGCGGGTCGTGCTGGCCGGGCGCCGGGCCGAGCCGCTGCGGGAGACCGCCGCGCTGTGCGCCGCCCCGGCCGACGCGGTGCCGACGGACGTCACCGACCCGGCGGCGGTGGACGCGCTGTTCGCGGCGGCGGCCGGGCGCCACGGCCGGGTCGACCTGCTCTTCAACAACGCCGGCACCTTCGGCCCGGCCGTGCCGGTGGACGAGTTGGCGGTCGAGGACTGGCGGGCGGTGGTCGACCTCAACCTGACCGGGGCCTTCCTCTGCGCCCGGGCCGCGTTCCGGCAGATGCGCGCCCAGGACCCGCAGGGCGGCCGGATCATCAACAACGGCTCGATCTCCGCGCACGTCCCGCGCCCGTACTCGATCGCCTACACCGCGACCAAGCACGCCGTGACCGGGCTGACCAAGTCGCTCTCGCTGGACGGCCGGCCTTACCGGATCGCCTGCGGGCAGATCGACATCGGCAACGCGGCGACCGACATGACGGCCGCGATGAGCGCGGGCGTGCGGCAGGCGGACGGGCGGATCGCGGCGGAGCCGACCATGGACGTCGCCGACGTGGCGCGCACCGTGCGGCACATGGCCGCGCTGCCGCTGGAGGCCAACGTGCAGTTCGCCACCGTCATGGCAACGGCGATGCCCTACATCGGGCGGGGCTGAGGGCAGGGCCGCTACTCGTCGTGCGAGTAGCGGTAGCGCAGCGCCCCGCCCTCCTCGTCCAGCCGGTAGACGCTGGTGGTCGGCCAGTACTCGCCGTCCTCGGCGGCGGGCAGTTCGGCGCGGAGCACCATCCGCAGCGCGGGTGGCGGGGCGTCGGCGTGGACGCGCTTGCGGTGGCCGTCCCAGCGGCCGCCGCACAGTTCGAGGTCCAGGACGAGGGGGGTGGCTCTCATCCCGCGATGGTGGCAGCGCGCCCCCCGCACGGGGGGTTTGAAGCGGCGCCGCCACTCCCACGAGGGACCCCCGTCAGCCTGGGGCTGACGGGGGTCCCGTGCGGTCCCGGGCCTACGGGCGCCAGGTGTCGTTCAGCGTGACGGTCCCCGAGGAGGGCGCCGTCGCCGTCCGGTTGGCTCCGGATTCCCAGGTCACCGCGCCGCTCGCGTCCTTGCGGACGTACTTGTACTGGAACGCGGTGCCGCCGGGCAGCGAGAGCGCGAGCGACCAGACCGGGTAACCGGCCGAGGAGAGCGGCAGCGCCTTGGCCGGGTCCCAGCCGCCGAGGGCGGGGACGTCGCCGACCACGTAGACGTTCTGCCCGTACGCGGTGGTCGCGTTGACGTTGAACGAGGCGCCGGAGACGCTCGTCCCGGGCTGGACGTACAGCGCGACCGCGTCGCCCGCGCCGACCGTCGCGGTGAACTGCCCGTTGGCACCGACCTGGTAGGTCGGGCCGGTGCAGCCGCCGCCCGGCTGGGGGTCGCCGTGCTGGACGTCGCAGTACGTGCCGGCCGGCAGCCCGGTCTGGAAGGTCTGGGTGATCGCGCCGCTCTCGTGGTTGATCGCGACGTAGCCCCGGTCGCCGCGGCCGAAGGCGATCGCGTTGTTGCCGTTGGACCACCAGTCGGTCACCCCGGTGCCCGCGACGGCGTTGCGGAAGCCGACCATGTTGGCGATCTGCCGCCAGGCGTGGGTGCAGTTCCAGCCGTCCTGGTAGCAGGCGTTCACGGTGCCGCCGTTCGGCGGGCCGTCGTCCTTGTTGGTGAAGCCGTAGCCGGAGTAGACGTTCGGCGCACCGTAGGTGGAGGCCAGCAGGAAGACGTTGGCGAGCGTGTAGGTGTTGCCGTAGGTGTAGTTGAGGGTGGAGCCGTTGCGCTCGGTGTCCCAGTTGTCGACGAAGCTGCGCGCCTGGCTGCTCGGCAGGTAGCCCCAGGAGGCGCCCCAGTTGCTGAGGGCGGCCAGCTTGTCGCTGGTGAAGACGCGCTTGAGGTCGGTGCCGACCCGGAACTCGTCGACGTCGCCGGTGCCGGTGTACTCGGAGGGCTGGATCGGCTCCCCGGCGCCGTAGATGACCTCCTGCACCCAGTAGGCGTTGGGGTTGGCCATCTTGGCCTTGATCGCGGCGAGGTCGCCGGCGGCGATGTGCTTGGCCGCGTCGATCCGGTAGCCGTCGACGCCGAGCGAGGCCAGGTCGTCCAGGTAGTGCGCGATGGTGGTCTGGACGTGGGCGCTGCCGGTGTCCAGGTCGGCCAGGTTCACCAACTCGCAGGTCTGCACGTTGGTGCGGTCCTGGTAGTTCGTGATCGGCTGGCGGCAGCCGTGGAAGTCCTGGTCCTGGTAGGTGCCGGGGTAGTCGTACTTGCTGTAGACGGTGCCTCCGGTGCCCGTTCCGGAGCCGGCCGACATGTGGTTGACCACCGCGTCGGCGACCACCTTGACCCCGGCCGCGTGGCAGATGTCGACCATGTTCTTGAAGGAGGTGCGGTCGCCGAGCCGCCCGGCGATCCGGTAGCCGACCGGCTGGTAGGAGGTCCACCACTGCGGGCCCTGGATGTGCTCCTGGGGCGGCGAGACCTCGACGAAGCCGTAGCCCTTCGGGCCGAGGGTGGAGGTGCAGGCCTGGGCGACCGAGTCGAAGCGCCACTCGAAGAGGGTGGCGGTGACGTCCTTGCCGTTGTTCGCGGGCGGGGCGGCCTGGGCGGCGGGGGCGCCGAGTGCGGTGGCGAGCGAGAGCGCGAGCGCCGCCGAGGCGGCGAGCGCACCGGCCGCGCGGGCGGGCCGGCCGGTCCGCCCGGCCGAGGGCCGGGGAGGGGTGGGGGCGGTGGTGACCACGTCGTCTCCTGGGGGTCGGCTGGGGTGGGGCAGCCGGGTGGGGGCCCGCGGCCGGTGGGGATCGGCCGGGGTGACATCTGCAGGAAGTTTCTGTAACTTGCCGGAAACTTGCAGCGCTGAACCTAGGGCGGCCCGGAGGGCCCGTCAAGGGCCCGGACGGAACGTTTCCGCACCGCCCGCCCCACCGGGCCGCGGGCGCACGACAAGGGCCCGGCAGCCATGGCCGCCGGGCCCCTCACCTGTCCTGGTTCACCGACCCCTCAGGAGCCGGTCCGGTGTCAGCCGGTCTGGATGGAGGTGTCGTCGATCACGAAGCTCGTCTGGAGCGAGGAGTCCTCGACGCCGTTGAACTTCAGGGTGACCGTCTGGCCCGCGTAGGCCGACAGGTCGAAGGTGCGCTGCTGGTAGCCGGCCGCGGCGTCCACGTTGGAGTAGGTCTTCAGCGTGGTGCCGTTGACC
>NZ_JBIDAK010000004.1:349619-361057 GCF_043202455.1 Kitasatospora sp. NPDC048194 | reverse complement strand
GTGGGGTGCTTCTGTTCTCTTGGTGTCGCGCGGGGCGGGGGGGGGGGCGGCGGGGGGGGGGGGGGGGGGGCGCGCCCCCGCGGCCCCCGCCCCCCCCCCCCCCCCCCCCGACTCCTGTGCCCCGGCTGCGCGTACGAGCAGGAGCACGAGCACGAGCGCGGCGCGCCCGGCCCCCGGTGGACGACCACGCGGCAGGGCCGGGCGCGCCGCCCGGCCCCCGCAGCCGCCGGGCCGGTGCGGCGGGTCAGGACCGCCCCGCCAGCCGCCTGGCCCGCAGCCGGTCGGCCGTGATGGCCAGCCCCAGGACGCAGCCGAGCACGATGTTCGTGTAGTTCGAGTTGACCTGCAGGGTCGTCAGCCCGTTGTTGATGAGTTCCAGCAGCACGGCCCCGGCCACGATCCCCAGGATCCGGCCCTGTCCGCCGGTCAGGCTGACGCCGCCGATGACGGCCGCGGCGATCGCCGAGAGCTCCCAGCCGACGCCCACCCCGCTCGCGGAGCCCACGCCCATCCGGCCCAGCACGAGCAGGCCGGCGAACGCCGACACCAGCGAGGAGGCCACGTACATGGACACCACGCGCCGGTCGCCGCGGATACCGGCGAGCCGGGCCGCCTCGGCGTTGCCGCCCACGGCGTAGACCTGGCGGCCGGCACAGGTGCGTTCCAAGAAGAACCAGACCGCGGCGGTGAACACCGCGAACAGCACCAGCGGCACCGGGATCTGGGCCAGGTAGCTCTGGCCGACGTCCCCGAAGAACGGGGAGATCCCGACGATCGAGGTCCCGGAGGTGATCGCGAGCGTGACGCCCTGCGCCACCGTGTACGTGACGAGCGTGACGACGAACGGCGGCATCCGCAGCCGGGTGACGGCCAGCCCGTGCACCAGTCCGACCAGTCCGGCGACGGCCAGGGTGGCCAGGATCGCCAGAGGGGCGGGAAGCCCGGCACGCACGTCGAACCAGGACATCAGGATCACGCTGGTGCCGAGCAGGGCACCCACCGACAGGTCGATGCCGCCGGTCAGGATCACCAGGGACTCGCCGACCGCGATCAGGCCGTACTGGGCCAGGTCGGCCCCCATGCCCTGGAGGTTCACCGCGCTGGCGAAGGTGTCGCGGGACAGCGAGAGCGCCGTGAACACCGCGACGCAGGCGAGCACGACACCCACCTCGGGCGTGTCGACCAGTGCGCGCAGCCGGCTCCTCGGCGGTGCCGCCGCGTCGCGGTGGAGAGGGGCGGTCCGGGTCGTCATGCGGTGGCCTCCGAATCTGCTGCCTGGGGTTGCGCGTCCGCCGACGGGCTTCGCCCGCCCGTCGCGGCGGTCATGATCAGCTCCTTGCCGAAGCGCTCTCGCGGCAGGTCGGCGACGATCCGGCCGCCGGCCATGACCAGGATCCGGTGGCAGATCCGCAGCAGTTCCTCCAGCTCGGACGAGGCCACCAGGACGGCGAGGCCCTCGGCCGCGGCCCGGTCGACGAGCCGGTAGATCTCGGCCTTGGCGCCGACGTCGACGCCCCGGGTGGGCTCGTCGAGCAGCAGCACCTCGGGATCGGCGTGCAGCCACCGCCCGAACACGACCTTCTGCTGGTTCCCGCCGGACAGGTCGCCGATCGGCTGCTCCTGGCTGTGCAGCCGCACGCCCAGGTCCTCGACGATCCGGCGGGAGCGTTCCCGGTCGCCGCGCGGGGTGAGCACACCGTGCCGGGAGTCGCGTCGCAGGGTGGCCAGAGTGGCGTTCCAGCGCACCGGGTGCCGCAGCAACAGCGCCTGCTCCTTGCGGTCCTCCGGCACCAGGCCGATGCCGGCGGCGACCGCGTCGGCGGGATGGCGCGGACGGAAGCGACGGCCGTTCAGTTCGACCTCGCCACCGGTGCGCGGCTGCGCGCCCATCAGGGTGTGCAGCAGCCGGCTGCGGCCGGAGCCCATCAGCCCGGCGACGCCGACGACCTCCCCGGCGCGCAGTTCCAGGTCGACCGGGCCGAGGCCGGCCGCGGTCAGCCCGTGGGCGGCCAGCACCCGGCGGGCCGTCGGCGGGACGGGCCGCACGGTCACCTCCTGGGCGAGGTCGACGCCGACCATCTCGCGGATCATCCGCTCCTCGGTGGCCTGCGCGGGGGAGAGGTCGGCGACCAGGAGGCCGCTGCGCAGCACCAGCACGCGGTCGGCGAGGTCCCGCACCTCGTCCAGGCGGTGCCCGATGAACAGGACGGCCCCGCCGGCCGCGGCGTGCCGCCGGGCGAGGGCGAGGACCTTTCCGGCCTCGACCGGTCCGAGCGAGGAGGTGGGCTCGTCGAGGATCAGGACCAGGGGGCGGGTGCCCCAGGCCTTGGCGATCTCGATCATCTGCCGCAGCGGGACGGGCAGTCGGTCCACCCTGCGGTCGACATCGATCCCGTCGACGCCGATGTCCGCCAGCAGTTCCCGGGCCTCGCTCCGGGTGCCGGCCCGGTCGAACAGGGCGCGGCGCAGCGGCCCCGCCTTCCGGGCGGTTCGGGGGCGCCGGCCGAGCAGCAGGTTCTCGGCCACGCTCAGCCCTCCGACCAGCGGGAATTCCTGCGACACCAGGCCGACGCCGAGGGACTTGGCGTGGTCGGGCCGGCCCGGTTGCAGGGGGCGGCCGCCGATCAGGACCTCTCCTGCCGTCGGGGCGACGGTGCCGGAGAGCACGCCCATGAGGGTGGACTTGCCGGCCCCGTTCTCGCCGACCACACAGGTGATCTGTCCCCTCCTCAGCTCCAGGGCGGGGAGGTCGAGCACGGTGACCGGCCCGTAGCTCTTGCGCACCGAGCGCAGGGTGACGGCGGGTCCGTCGGCGCGGGGCCGTGCGGTGGTGGCGGTCATCCGGTCACCCCGCGATGCCGAGCTGGGTCTGCTTGGCCCGGAAGGCGGCGAGGTTGTCCTGGGTCACCACGCCCACGCCGGAGCTGAGGGTGGTGCCGTCGGACTCCAGGTACGGCTTGACGAGGGCCAGGGTGCCGTCCTTGCCCAGCAGTTTCAGCGCGGCCAACAGGTACGCGCCGGTGTAGCCCTGCTGGTAGGGCGACTGGACGACGGTGGCCTGGATGACACCCTGCTGGATGAAGGCCAGGGTCTGCGCGTCGCTGTCGTCGGAGATCACTTTGACCTTGCCGGTCTTCCCCGCCGCCTGCACCGCCTGGGCGGCCGAGGGCCCGTCGTAGGAGTAGACCCCGTACAGGCCGGTCACGTTGGGGTCGGTCTGGATGGCGGTCTGGGCGTTGGTGAGGGCCTTGGAGGCGTCCATGTTGTCGGCGAGCTTGTTGGTGACCTTGATGCCGGTGCCCTTGAGCGCGTCCTCGAAGCCCTGGATGCGCTCCACCGCGTTGGAGGCGGTGAGCGATCCGACCAGCACCACGACCTCGCCCTTGCCGCCCAGCGCGGCCTTCATCGCCTCCCCGGCCTTCTTGCCCGCCTGGTAGTTGGGCGTGCCGAGGTAGAGCGCGGCGCCGTCCTCGGCCGGGAGCGGGGAGTCGATGGCGAGGACCGGGATCCCGGCCGAAGCGGCGGACTGGATCGGCGACTTGACGGCCGTCGGGTCGATCGCGGAGAGCGAGAAGGCGGAGATGTCCTGGCCGCGGAGGGTCTGGATGATGGACAGCTGCTGGTCGAGCCGGCCGTTGGCCGGGGCCTGGAAGGTGCCCTTGGCGCCGAGGTCGGACAGCCCCTTGGTGAAGCCGGTCTTCCCGGCGTTCCAGTAGTCCACGGCGACGTTGACCACCATGGCCAGGTCCAGCGCGGAGACGTCCTTGCCCTGGATCGCGGCCTTGAGCGCGGCGTCGAGGCGGGCCAGGTTGTCGTCGTTGAAGGTGATGTCGCCCTGGATCGCGGGCGCGGCGGCCGCGGTGGAGCCGGCGGACGCGCCGGAGTCGCCGGCGCCCTGTTTGCTGCAGCCGGCGGTCAGGACCAGGACGGCGGCCGCGGCGACCGCGACACGGGCGGCTCTGGGGAGCCGGGACAGGGGTGCGCGCATGGGTGGTTCCTCTCGGTCGCTGCCGGTGGGGTGGGAGGCGCGGATGAAGAGCGCGGTGGACCGGCGCGAGTGCTGGGGTGTGTTGTGGAGTGTGAGCGCTAACATCGGCCAGCGTCAACCACCGTGCAGCAACCCGACGATGACGACTGACGGGACCTCAGGCCCGACCGGCCGCTCTGACCGCAGGGTGTGTCGGAGGTCTTGACGGCGCACCGTCGATGCGGGCACTGTCACCCGTCCAGGAACCCTTCACCTCTCCGGCTCGGGCCGCCGACTGCTGCCCGCGCTGGATTGTTAGCGCTCACTTTCCCTCTGACCGCGCTCACCGATGAGCAGGGAGACACCATGAGTGACAACAGGACGATCCGCGGACGAGGTGCGCTGCGCCGCCTCGCCCGCGCCGGGGCGGCACTCGCCGTCCTCCTCGGCGCGCTGGCCGGCGCCACCGCGACCAGCGGCGTGGCGCAGGCCGCCACGCAGGGCCCGTGCGACGTGTACGCCGCCGGCGGCACGCCCTGTGTGGCCGCGCACAGCACCACCCGCGCGCTGTACGCCGGTTACGGCGGCCGGCTGTACCAGGTCCGGCGCTCGTCGGACCAGGCCGTGCGGGACATCGGCGTGCTGGGCACCGGCGGCTACGCCGACGCCGCCGCCCAGGACTCCTTCTGCGCCGGCACCAGCTGCGTGATCACCGTGATCTACGACCAGTCCGGCAAGGGCAACCACCTGACCCAGGCCCCCGGGGGCGGGGCGGCGCCCGGGCCGGACAACCTGGCGGGCGCGACCCTGGCGCCCGCCACGCTGAACGGCCACCGGGCCTACGGCGTGTACGTGGCGAAGGGCACCGGCTACCGCAACAACCACACCACGGGCATCGCGACCGGTGACCAGCCCGAGGGGATGTACGCGATCCTGGACGGCACGCACTACAACGGCGGCTGCTGCTTCGACTACGGCAACGCCGAGACCAGCAGCACCGACACCGGCAACGGTCACATGGAGGCCATCTACTTCGGCAACATCAAGGTCTGGGGCTACGGCAGCGGTCCGGGCCCCTGGGTGATGGCCGACCTGGAGAACGGCCTGTTCTCCGGCGTGAACACCCGCTACAACGCCAGCGACCCGACCGTGAACCACCGTTACCTGACCGCCATGGTCAAGGGCGCGCCGAACCAGTGGGCGATCCGGGCCGGCGACGCGCAGTCCGGCGGCCTGTCGACGTTCTACTCCGGACCGCGCCCGAACGCGGCGGGCTACAACCCGATGCACAAGGAGGGAGCGATCATCCTGGGCATCGGCGGCGACAACAGCAACGGCGCCGAAGGCACGTTCTACGAGGGCGTGATGACCTCGGGCTACCCGTCGGAGGCGACCGAGAACGCCGTCCAGGCCAACATCGTCGCCGCCGGCTACGCCAACTCCTCGGCCACCACGGGGGCGTTGCGCGGCACCGGCTCGGGCAAGTGCCTGGACGTGCCCAACGCCTCCGCCACCCCGGGGCTGCAGGCCCAGATCTACAGTTGCTCCGGAGGAGCGAACCAGACCTGGACCCGTACCGGGGACGGGCGGCTCACCGTCGACGTCGGCGGCACGACGCTCTGCCTGGACGCCGCCGGCGGTGCGACCGCCGACGGCACCAAGGTCGTGACCTGGCCCTGCACCGGCGGTGCCAACCAGCAGTGGCGCTTCAACGCCGACGGCAGCGTCACGGGCGTGCAGTCGGGCCGGTGCCTGGACGTCGCCGGGGCGGCGACCGCCGACGCCACGCTCGTCCAGCTGTGGACCTGTTGGGGCGGCGGCAACCAGAAGTGGACCCTCGGGTAGCACCCACCGAGGCCGGGCCCGGTTCCGCCGCCTCGCGGAGCCGGGCCCGGCCGGCGTCGGCCGGTGGCGCAGGGCCACCGAGGGGCACGACGGCGCCCGGCGCGACGGGGCGGGGGGACCGGAAGGCCGATCGCAGCTCCCGGCCGACCACGCGGCTGGTATGAAGGGAAGCCGCCGGTCGAACCGACGGTGACGGATTGGCCTGGACCTGGTCGCGTACTGTGGTCCACGACCGAGGAGGGGACTGCGAGTGGGAACCGACAGCGCCGGGACGGATCAGCGCCAGCCCGTGATGGCCGACGTGGCGAAACTGGCGGGCGTGTCCCACCAGACGGTGTCCCGGGTGCTGAACGGCGCCCCGCACGTCCGACCCGACACCCGGGACCGGGTCCTGGCGGCCATCCGGGAACTCGACTACCGGCCCAACTCGGCCGCCCGCACCCTGGTGACCCGCCGCTCGCAGACCCTCGGCGTGGTCAGCTTCGATTCGACCCTCTACGGCCCCGCCTCGATGCTGGACGGGATCGAGCGCGCCGCGCGCAGCGCCGGGTACTTCGTGAGCGTGACCAGTCTGCGCTCGCTGGACGGCCGTTCGGTCCAGGAGGCCGTCGACCGGCTGCGCGACCAGGGGGTCGAGGGCGTGGTCGTCATCGCTCCGCAGACGTCCACCGTCAGCGCGGTGTCCCGCCTCTCCAGCTCCGTACCGCTCGTCGCCGTCGGTTCGGGCAACCAGACCCAGGTGCCCATGGTGTCGGTGGGCAACCGCTTCGGCGCCAAGGAGGCCACCGGGCACCTGCTCGACCTGGGCCACCGCACCGTGCACCACGTGGCGGGGCCGGCCAACTGGCTGGAGAGCCAGGACCGCGAGGAGGGGTGGCGGCTCGCGCTGCAGGCCGCCGCAGCCCCGGTGCCGCCCGTGGAGCGCGGCGACTGGAGCGCCCGCTCCGGCTACCAGGCCGGCCTGCGGATCGCCGGACTGCGTGACGTCACCGCCGTCTTCTGCGCCAACGACCACATGGCCCTCGGCCTGCTGCGCGCCCTGCACGAGGCCGGCCGGTCCGTCCCCGAGGACATCAGCGTGGTCGGCTTCGACGACATCCCGGAGGCCGCCTACTTCACCCCGCCGCTGACCACTGTGCGGCAGGACTTCGGCGAACTCGGCCGCAGAGCGCTGGAACTCCTCGTCGGGGAACTCGAAGGCGTCGCGCCCGCCCACACCCACGTGCAGATCACCCCGGAGATGGTGCTGCGGCGCAGCGTCGCCCCCTCGAGGAACCGGTGATCCGGTAGCCGGGCATCGGGCGGCGCACGCGCGGTCGTGGTCGTCCGCCAGGCCGTGCGAGGGCGGCCGGACCGCCGGCCGTCGGGACGGCACATCCCTTGACAGCGCATATGTGAACGCTAACAATTCCTGTGAACGCTAACAGAAGTGCTCCCAGCTCCGCCGGCGGGCACGGACGCTGCCTCCGTCCGTCCGTCGGCGGTCCCCTCCGCCCTTCCCCGACGGAGCCGCGGAACGGAGTCCGTCGCCCGGTGCGGTCCGCCCTGCCCCGGACCTGACCGCACCGGGCGACGGGCGACAACCCCGGCCTCCCGCACCAACGATGAGGAAGTGACCGTGATTCCTGCCGCCCGGGACTCGGAGAGGTACGTCGTCGGCATCGACTTCGGCACCCTCTCCGGCCGCGCCGTGGTGGTCCGCGTGCGCGACGGCGAAGAGCTCGGCACCGCCGTCCACGAGTACCCGCACGCCGTCATCGACCGCGAGCTGCCCGGCACCGGCCGGCCGCTCCCTCCCGACTGGGCGCTCCAGCACCCCGCGGACTGGCGCGACGTGCTGCGCACCGCCGTCCCGGCGGCGCTCGCCGACGCCGGTGTCGACCCCGCCGAGGTCATCGGCATCGCCACCGACTTCACCGCCTGCACGGTCCTCCCGGTCCTGGCCGACGGCACCCCCCTGGCGGAGACGCCCGAATGGGCGCCCCACCCGCACGCCTGGCCCAAGCTCTGGAAGCACCACGCCGCCCAGGGCCAGGCGGACCGGATCAACGCGCTGGCCCACGCCCGCGGGGAGAAGTGGCTCCCGCGGTACGGCGGCCGGATCTCCGCCGAATGGCAGTACGCCAAGGCCCTGCAGGTCCTGGAGGAGGACCCGGCCGTCTACGCCGCGTGCGCGCGCTGGATCGAGGCCGCCGACTGGATCGTCTGGCAGCTGACCGGCGCCGAGAGCCGCAACACCTGCACCGCCGGCTACAAGGGCATCCACCAGGACGGCAGCTACCCGAGCGAGGAGTACCTCGCCGCGCTCCACCCGGACTTCGCCGACTTCGCCCGCACCCGCCTGGAGCACCCGCTCTCCCCGCTCGGCTCCCGGGTCGGCTCCCTGACCCCACAGGCGGCGCAGTGGACCGGTCTGCCCGAGGGGATCGCGGTGGCGGCGGGCAACGTCGACGCCCACGTCGCCGCACCCGCGGCACGGGCCGTCGACGACGGCCAGCTCCTGGCCATCATGGGCACCTCCACCTGCCACGTCGTCAACGGTGCCGCACTGGCGGAGGTCGCCGGCATGTGCGGCGTGGTGGAGGACGGCATCGTCGCCGGCTCCTTCGGCTACGAGGCCGGTCAGAGCGCCGTCGGCGACATCTTCGCCTGGTGGCTGCGCCAGGGCCTGCCCGCCGACTACCTGGCCGAGGCCGAGCGCAACGGCGAGGACGCGCACCAGCTCCTCACCCGCAAGGCCGCCGCCCAGCCGGTCGGCGCCCACGGCCTGGTGGCGCTGGACTGGATGAACGGCAACCGCTCCACCCTGGTCGACCACCACCTCTCCGGAGTGATCGCCGGGCTCACCCTGGCCACCCGCCCGGAGGAGATCTACCGCGCCCTGCTGGAGGCCACCGCCTTCGGTACCCGCGTCATCGTGGAGGCCCTGGAACGCGGTGGCGTCCCCGTCACCGAGTTCGTCGTCACCGGCGGCCTCAAGAAGAACGAACTGCTCATGCAGATCTACGCCGACGTGCTGCGCCGCCCGGTGTCGGTCGCCGAGTCCGAGCAGGGCCCGGCGCTCGGATCGGCGATCCACGCCGCCGTCGCCGCCGGGGCCTACCCCGACGTCCGGACCGCGGCGTCCGCCATGGGCCGCGTGCGCCCGGCGGCGTACCGGCCGGACCGGGCCCGCGCCGACGTGTACGACCGGCTCTTCGCCGAGTACCTGGCCCTGCACGACCACTTCGGCCTCGGCGCCGACAAGCTCCTGCACCGCCTGCGCGACATCCGCAACGCCGCCCTCACCCCATCGAGCGAGGCCCTGTGAACGCGACCATCGACCTCATCCGCCGGCAGGTCAGCGACCTCCACCAGGAACTGGTCCGCTACGACCTGGTGGTCTGGACGGCGGGCAACGTCTCCGCCCGCGTCCCCGGCGAGGACCTGCTGGTGATCAAGCCGAGCGGCGTCCCCTACGGAGAACTGTCGCCCCAGAACATGATCGTCTGCGACCTGGACGGCAACGTGGTGGAGGGCGACCACTCGCCGTCGTCCGACACGGCCGCGCACGCCTACGTCTACCGTCACCTGCCCGAGGTCGGCGGGGTGGTGCACACCCACTCCACCTACGCCAGCGCCTGGGCGGCCCGCGGTGAGGCCGTGCCCTGCGTGCTCACCGCGATGGCCGACGAGTTCGGCGCCGAGATCCCGGTCGGCCCGTTCGCGCTGATCGGGGACGACTCGATCGGCCGGGGCATCGTGGACACCCTCAAGGGCCACCGCTCGCCCGCGGTCCTCATGCAGAACCACGGCGTCTTCACCGTCGGCAAGGACGCCGAGGCCGCCGTCAAGGCCGCCGTGATGTGCGAGGACGCGGCCCGCACCGTCCACATCTCCCGGCAGCTCGGCGAGCCCCTGCCGATCGCCCAGGCGGCCATCGACAGCCTCAACTTCCGCTACCAGAACGTCTACGGCCAGCACCCCGAGGCCCGGTAAGGAGTCACCACCATGACGTCACTCGCTGGACGCGAGATCTGGTTCCTGACCGGCAGTCAGGGACTCTACGGCGAGGAGACGCTGCGGCAGGTCGCCGAGCAGTCCCAGCGGATCGCCGGCACACTGGGCGCAGACCCCGCCCTGCCGGTCGAGCTCGTCTGGAAGCCCGTCCTCACCGACGCCTCCGCCATCCGCCGCACCTGTCTGGAGGCCAACGCGGAGGACCGGTGCATCGGCCTGATCGCCTGGATGCACACCTTCTCCCCGGCGAAGATGTGGATCGCCGGCCTGGACGCCCTGCAGAAGCCCCTGCTCCACCTGCACACCCAGGCCAACGTCGAACTGCCCTGGGACTCCATCGACATGGACTTCATGAACCTGAACCAGGCCGCCCACGGCGACCGCGAGTTCGGTTACATCCAGTCCCGCCTCGGCGTCGCCCGCAAGACCGTCGCCGGGCACGTGAGCGACCCCGCTGTGACCGCCCGGATCGCCACCTGGGCCCGTGCCGCCGCCGGCCGCGCCGAACTGCGCGGCCTCAAGCTCGCCCGCTTCGGCGACAACATGCGCGACGTCGCCGTCACCGAGGGCGACAAGGTCGAGGCGCAGCTCCGCTTCGGCGTCTCCGTCAACACCTACGGAGTCAACGACCTCGTCGCGGCGGTGGACGCCGCGACCGACGCCGACGTCACCGAGCTCGTCAAGGAGTACGAGGACAGCTACCGCCTCGCCCCCGAACTGCGCGTCGGTGGGGAGCGCCACGAGTCGCTGCGCTACGCGGCGCGGATCGAGCTCGGCCTGCGCGGCTTCCTGGACGAGGGCGGCTTCAGGGCCTTCACCACCAACTTCGAGGACCTCGGCGGGCTGCGCCAGCTGCCCGGCCTCGCCGTGCAGCGGCTGATGGCCGACGGCTACGGCTTCGGCGGCGAGGGCGACTGGAAGACCGCCACGCTGCTGCGCACCCTCAAGGTGACCGCCACCGGCCTGGCCGGAGGCACGTCCTTCATGGAGGACTACACCTACCACCTCGAGCCCGGCCGTGAACTGATCCTCGGCGCGCACATGCTGGAGGTCTGCCCGAGCATCGCGGCCGCCACCCCGTCGTGCGAGATCCACCCGCTCGGCATCGGCGGCCGCGAGGACCCGGTCCGCCTGGTCTTCGACGCCGAGCCCGGCCCCGCCGTGGTGGTCGGCCTGGCCGACCTAGGTGACCGCTTCCGGCTGGTCGCCAACGACGTCGACGTCGTCGAGCCGCCGGCGCCGCTGCCCGAGCTCCCGGTGGCCCGCGCCGTCTGGAAGCCCCGTCCGGACCTCCACACCTCCGCCGAGGCGTGGCTGACCGCCGGTGCGCCGCACCACACCGTGCTCTCCGGCGCGCTCGGCGCGGAGGAACTGGAGGACCTGGCCGAGATGCTCGGCGTGGAGCTCCTGGTGATCGACGAGGACACGTCCATCCGCCGGTTCACGAAGGAGCTCCGCTGGAACCAGGCCTACCACCGGCTGGCCCAGGGCATCTGACCCGCCCCGTCCGGCCGGCGGCGCCCCCCCCCCCGGGGGGCGCCCCCCGGCCCCCCCCCCCCCCCCGCGCCGGGCCCCCCCCCCCCGGGGCCCGCCCCCCGCCCCCAGACACCCACCAATCCCCCCGCCC